>JAIDJZ010000184.1 GCA_029051965.1 Paramuribaculum sp.
CGCGGTCGGAGATGTTCAGTCGTCTGGAAGTGAGCTGTCGTCTGACGGCCGGGATTTCATTGCGGCCATAGGCATCGGCCGGAATGTTTTCGAGGATGGCGAGGGCTTTCTCCCGGTCGGAGACCAGTCGGTCGGAGTCGCTGCTGCGGATGATCCCGTTGAGTGACGGATCAAGTGATTCGGAGATGTCTGCCGTCGCAGGCAGTGCGGTAGAGGAGGTCATGCTGTCAGTGAGGACTCCGGAATGTGTCTGTGCGAGGGCCTGTCCAGAAAACAGAATAGAGGCAGCGAGAATAAGCGATGATGGTTTCATTTTCTTATAGGGTGTGATTTTTTCGGGAGTTATCCGGCGGTAAATTTACAAAACTGTCTGAATAAATCAGTCAAGTATGCCCCGGAAAATTTTGGAAAACTGTTTTTCATGGAGTTGTTGTTGTCGGTCGGAATTGTTATCTTTGCGGCGAAACATCACGGACTGAAATGGCGCGCCTTAATGAATTCATGACGAGGATAGATCTGTCGGCACTGGCGGATTATGTGGTGGCAAAAGGCACTAAAGTTGTCTATGCCAAAGGCAACATGATTGTCCGCCAGGGGAACAGATGCCGTTATCTGGGGATTGTCCGGTCTGGCTATTTCAAATATGTCTCGCTTAATTCAAAAGATCACGAAGTTGTTACGGGCTTCTCGTTCGAGGGAGATGTGGTCACAGACTATGTCTGCGGATTTCTGTTCGATCAGCCTTCGCCGACTTCGATTGTGGCGGGCTGTGAGGCGGAGATTGTCAGAGTCGATATAGGAGAGGTGCGGCGTCATTTGGATGAGATGCATCCCGGATTTGTGGCCGATGCATCTTCCAGACTTCTGCAGGAGGCTTACGGGCGGTATCTCGATTTGCTTGTCAGGACACCCGCCGAGCGCTACCGCGACCTGATCAGTCTCTATCCGGATGTGACGAAGACTCTGCCGGTCCAGGAACTTGCCTCCTATCTGGGTGTGTCGCGCCGTCAGTTCCACCGCATCCGCGAGGCAGAGGGAGGTATGTTTTAAGCGGTGAATTTGGGGGAGAGTGTCATTTTAGGGCAAAAAAATTTGGGGGAGAGTGTCATTTTGGGGTAGAAAAATTTGGGGGAGAGTGACAGAATTGTCGGGCAGGGCTGAATTTTATGCGGGAACGGGACATTTGTCCCACACGGATTCAATTATTATTCATATATTTGCGATGTTACAATAATTGACAGCCATGAAGAAACGACTATGTGCATTTTTGTTGGTGCTGGCCGCAGGCATTAGCGCGGTGTCGGCATCGGAACCGATCGATTCTCTTTCGTATGCTTTCGGCCATCAGCTGACACTCGGGACGCTGGCTGGCGAAATCGACCTGATGCAGAGCGAACGGGATTTTGAGGATTATATCCGTGGGGTAGAAGACCGGATCGGGAGTGTCGCTCTGATGAGTGATTCCTCGTATATGATGTCATATCTTATGGGAGCAATGGAAGCGGTGTTCATGACCGACGGAATGCACACGGCGAAGAAGGAGGATCTTCCTCTGTTCGCATGCATTGTGGCAGGACTGCGTAAGGTCGGGAATGGAGAGATCAGTTTGCCGGCCGACACGATAGCCGCAATGGGTCTTATCAACGAACTCAGTGAGAAAGAGGGTGTGCGCCCGTCGGAGCTTGATGAAGAGACGCGCTGCAGGTTCTTTACGGCCTATGGACTGATGATCCCGTTTCGGCACGGACTGCAGCAATACATCGAAGAATTGAATCCCGGGACCCGATGTGTCGCCGACAGGCAGGCTTTTGCGCTCGGAATGGCCGATGTGCTTGAGTCTGCGACCGAGCCTCCGAAATCAGCCTACGATATCGGCCGGTTGGTGTCGATATCGGTCATGCTTACTGCAATGGATGGCGAGGGGTTTGATCTGGATTCGTTTGTGGCGGGAGCGAAAGCTGCTGTCGGACAGGGAGAGGAGATCATACCTCGGGAGAGTGTCGAGCAGATCCTTGAGCGTAAATACATGCAGGAGGATGATGCTGCTGTGGAGGTCGTTGAGCTTGATGACAGATATGAGAAAATAGCGGAGTATCTGGATAAACTGGATGTTTCGCCCTTCACAGAATATAAAGTCGACTGGGTGGTGACGGCCGGAGCTGTCGCCGCGCTGACTGCTCCGGGAACAGATGAATTCTGCGGCCTGTTGTCGAGGCTCGGAATCAGTGACGGACAGATAGCCGGCTGTCTGATGGCGCAGGCAGAAGATGAGGATGGGCGGTTGTATGCCGCCGCATTGTCCGCGATCGGCGATTGTCCGCTGCCAGAGGGTTACAAATGGTTTTGCGGCCGCACAAACGGGACTGACATGACAGTCGGTGTCATGGAGACGGTTCCGGCGTTTCAGGGCGGGGTGCATGAGGCGATGTTCGAATTTGACCGGACGGGAGTGGTGAGCGTGCCGTGGACCTATGATGTGGCCGATGTTCTGCAATGGGCTAAGTTCACCGAGGCCAATATCGGAAAATATGTGGCCGTTGAAATCAATGGCAAATTTATGTTCGCTCCGAAGGTCAATCAGCGTATTTCGGGCGGCCGTTGCAGCATCTATGGGCTTTCGGCAGAAGAAATAAACCGTCTGTTCAGCGGTGCAGAGAAAGCTGTGAATGCTGCGGATGTCGTTGAACTCGAGGAGGTAGTCGTTGTTGGAACGGAATAGGCTTATGGTAGATCGGCGGGCAAAGATAATTGGCATTGCGCGGCATCGCCTTTCGACCGACGGCGACGGAGTCACTACGCTTGTGGCTTTCCACGGTTGTCCGCTCCGCTGCCGCTATTGCCTGAATCCTCAGTCGCTCGGCGACGGCGGCCGTTTCCGCGAGTATTCGCCTCGGGAGCTCTACGAAGAAGTGCGCATCGACGAGCTTTATTTCATCGCCACAAACGGCGGCGTGACTTTCGGAGGCGGCGAGCCATGTCTGCGTCCGGAGTTTATCCGCGAGTTCCGCGAACTGTGCGGGCCCGCATGGCAGCTCAATCTTGAGACGTCGCTCTGTGTGCCGCCGGCCAACATCGAGGCCCTGCTCCCGGTAGTCAACACCCTGATTGTCGACATCAAGGATATGAACCCCGACATTTACTACCGCTACACGGGGCAGTCAAACGACTTCGCTCACGACAATCTCCGGCTGATAGCCGAGGCCGGGCGACAGCAAGACTGCATAGTCCGCCTGCCGCTCATTCCCGACTATAACACCGAAGCCGACCGCGATGTAAGCCGCAAGGCTCTCGAAGCTCTCGGCTTCACCCGATTCGATTTATTCACCTACCAAATCCGCAAACACTGACACTATGGCACGAGGAAAGC
>JAIDJZ010000185.1 GCA_029051965.1 Paramuribaculum sp.
AAGCACGGTTGCTCACGAATTCGTCGAATCCGTCCATTCCCTCTGTGCCTGCCTTCTGGTTGAGAGCGGCAACGAGATCATTGACGCGGGTTTCAGCAGTTGTGATGTCGCCGGCCGACGGCTGGATCGAAACTGTGATATAGTTGACATCGCGAACCTCTTCGTTGATCTCATACTGTTTCTTATGCTTTGCCCACTCTTCCTGAATCTCAGCATCCGTCACAGCGACTTTCGGATCGTTGTCGGGGATAGCCGAATAAGGTTTGAGCGCATAGACCATTTTCTGAGTATTGGCCGACTCGTCGTAGATTGCTTTCGCATCGAGCTTGTTTGCCACGAGCGTTCCGGCAAAAAGTGTGCCGAACTTGCTCTGGATAAGCTGCTGCTCCATCGATTTTTCCTGCTGAAGCCAGAGGTTGCGGTACTGGGCCACCTGCTGGGCATCGAGGTTGTATTTCTGGGGGTTGGAGATCATGTCATGGAACTGCTGGGCGTTCATCTGACCGCCGCTCATCTGCATGATCATCGAGTTGAAACCCTGCGAGTGTGAGCCGATCATAGCATCGGTAAGCTCCTGATCTGTCACAACGAGACCAAGCGCCTCGATCTCTTCGTCGAGAAGGGTCTGAGCCACGAGCTGATTGAGAACCTGCTGCTGAAGAACAGCCTGATCCACTTTCTGACCGCTCGACTGGGCCTGCTGACTGGCCTGCTCAAGCATTTTCTGATAGTCTGTGTAGTCAATCGATTTGCCATCGACTTTCGCGATGGTCGAACCGGTTCCGAAAATCGAACGGCTCGAATTGAAGAAGTCACCGATTACAAAAGCCAGAAGGGCAGCTCCGATGATCACGAGCAAGAGCCCTGATTTGCTTCTGATTTTTTCTAAGGTTGCCATTAAATTTTAAGTATGTAGAATGTTTATTTTCACTGGTTTAAACCACGGAATACAGCCTCCCGGCATGCCCGGAAGGCGTTATATCGCGCAAAGATACAATATTTTTTCGGTTTTTTCAAGAATTACTTTCCGGATTTATTCCGTTTAGCCGTTTCGCCAGCAACTTACGTCGGACGTCGCCCCGTGCGTCAAACAGACTCGCGACAGGGCGGCGCAGACGGTTTTCAAAGACCGAATTCCTGCTTGAACGCTTCGACGAGATCAAGTTTTTCCCATGTAAACAGCTCGACCTCAACCGAACGTTCTCCCTCATATTTAGAGCGGAACGTCTTGGTCACAACCTGCGGCTCACGTCCCATGTGACCATACGAAGCCGTCTCGCGATAGATCGGATTCCGGAGCTTCAGACGTTTTTCAATCGCATTCGGACGCATATCGACCAGAGCTGCGACACGTGCCGAGAGTTCTGCGTCGGAAATCGACAGATGCGATGTCCCGAACGTATTGACATACAGACTCACAGGCTGAGCCACACCGATAGCGTAGGCAACCTGCACCAGTGCCTGGCCTGCGACGCCGGCCGCCACAAGGTTTTTGGCGATATGACGCGCCGCATATGCTGCCGAACGGTCAACCTTCGAAGGATCTTTGCCCGAGAACGCGCCGCCGCCGTGCGCACCGCGGCCGCCGTAGGTGTCAACGATGATCTTACGTCCGGTCAGGCCGGTGTCTCCGTGAGGACCGCCGATGACGAACTTTCCGGTCGGATTGACATGGAGGATGAATTCATCGTCGATCATCGCCGCCTCCGATGCCGTCAGCTTCGACTTGACGCGCGGAATCAGGATGTTGCGCACGTCATTCGTGATGATTTCAAGCATCTTGCGGTCGGCCTCCTCCTGCGAGACTCCCTCAGAGGGCTGAATGAAGTCGTCGTGCTGGGTCGAAACGACAATTGTGTGGACGCGCACCGGACGGTTGTCGCTGTCATATTCCACAGTCACCTGACTTTTCGAGTCGGGACGCAGATAGGTGCGCTCGCGGCCATTGGCGTCAGTGTAGACCATCTCCTTGCCCTCGCGGCGGATGTCTGAAAGTTCCTTCAGAAGGATATGCGACAGATAAAGCGGCAGCGGCATGTAAGTCGCTGTCTCGTCGCAGGCATAGCCGAACATCATTCCCTGGTCGCCGGCTCCCTGCTCATCCTCGGTCTCACGTTCCACACCGCGGTTGATGTCGGCGCTTTGCTCGTGGAGAGCCGACAGCACACCGCACGACTCAGCCTCAAACTTCAGTTCGCTGCGGTCATAGCCGATCGATTTGATCACGTCGCGCGTAACCTCCATAAGGTCTACATAGGCTGTGCTCTTAACCTCACCGGCAACAGTCACGTGGCCGGTGGTCACGAGCGTCTCACACGCCACCTTCGAGTTGGGGTCATAGGCAAGAAATTCATCGAGGACCGCATCGGAAATCTGGTCGGCCACTTTGTCGGGATGTCCTTCGGAAACAGATTCCGAAGTAAAAAGATAGTTCTTATTCATATTCATTTAGAGAGTGTCATATTAGAAAGAACACAAAAAAAGGCGTTGCCTCACAAGCAATGCCTCAACCGGAAAACGTCGGCCGGACGCCGGAGCGCCGCCGGAAATGTCATGCGGTTTTAGCATTTTTTTTGGAAGTGGTTGCAAGCAGCCAAATTTGTCCACTTTCTGATTTCAGCCGCAAAGTTAACGCTTTTTCCCGACATAACGAAAAGACGCTGTGTCAAAATTCAGAATTTTGACACAGCGTCTGTTATTTTCTGCCGGATGGCGAGGGTGCTGTCAGAATGGTTCAGCCGGTAGAAGCATGAGGGTGAGGGTGATGGGAGTTGACTGTCGTCAATGACCGAACCTGAATCCCTCAGGCGACGACCCGGATGAGCCGTTATGACACGCCCTCTTTCATTGACAGGAGTTATGCTTATTTATTCGGCATCGTTTTTATTCGGCATCGTTCCACGTACAGCTCTTGAAAGTGAACTGTGCCGGGCCGGTAACCTCATAGATGATGGTAGCCGGCTTAGTCGTGCCGTCATAATAGTAGAAATTGACTGTGAAAAGTACCTCAAGACCGCTCACAGGCACCGCATCGGAATGAAGGATTGCCAGAGCCGCGGGGAACACCTCTGTTTCGAAACGCTTCTTCTCAAGTGCGACAACCTCTTCGTCGGTCATCGAGTCGTAGCCTGCATACTGCGTCTTGGCAGCCGTAGGACGAAGATCGACATTACCCTGATAAGCCGATGTTCCGCAATAGTATTCGTTATTGCCATACGATGAAACATAGGCAGCACCGTCGGGAACATTATTCTTCACCCAGTCGACACAAGTCTGATAATAGAGCGTCGAAATAGCGATTCCGCGACCTGCGGGAAGTGTGATCGTAACGTTCGGGTCATACATCCATTTGCCTCCGTTGCGCACAAACTGCGCGGTTTCGGTAGCAACGCCGTTGTTGAGAACCCATTCTGTTCCGTTGAAAGCATACTGATCGCAGCGTATGACGGTTTCAGAGCCATTGTAGTAATAATACACTACGAAATGAGCGTCGTCTGCCTGAGCATAGGGATATTTCTGCTTCATGAAGATCGGCAGATAGGTAGCGGGGCCTTCACCGGAAAGATTGTCGTAGTTCTGACCCATAGCCTGATAGTCGGCGTGGGAAAGAACAACGGTGTTGGCCATCGGTGCCCATGTCGAACCATTGAATGTGTAGATGGCGTTTTCATTGGTCGAAGCAACCGTTACGGCGCGTGATGCCGCATTGGCTGCAAGTATCGAGATTGAAGAATCGCCGACTTTGGTAATGATCGTATTGAGATACTTACCCTTGCTGGCAATAGCCATCACATAACCCTCGAAGGTCACTGTCGCGCCGTCGGTCAGCAGACCCTTAAGCGTAGCGCCGGCTCCGTAGGGGCTGACCTGTACGGTCGTTCCGTCGAGAGCGATATTGATATAATTGCCGCTGACAGATACTTTTCCGGTAAACTTGCTGTAGACGGGCGAAATAGGCGAAGCGCCTGCTGCCATCGACGACGCAACGAACTCGTCGATCTCCGCACCGGTCCATGCCTTAGGCGCAGGATAAGTCACAGTCTGGTTACCTGAAACTTCGGGCGAAGAACCTTTTGCAAGCTGCCATCCGTAGTTGTAGCTGTCGAGCGTGGTGCTGACAGTCAGCTGATCGCCGATCTTAAGTTCGCTGTTGTTGGTGGGCTGATAAGCGAACACCGCACCGGTAGCGTCGGCGATGATCGGGCCCTGGGTAGAGATCGCCATGACAACTGCATCGGCGGTCACCTCGTCGCCCTTGACCATTGACGACAGAGATCCGAGAACGCTCGACGGAGTGAATCCGGGCACATCAGGACCGGGAGTCGTTGTGAACACAGGGTCTGTTGCCGAAGTGTTGTAGTTGACGATCACTGTCGCTCCGGCTTCAGCATCTGCGAAATGGCTCTTGAGAAGGCCGGGGATCGAACGGGCTGCAGTGTGCGACGGGGCGAACGCGGCAGTGTAGTCATTCTCACTGCCCCAGACCGACTGGTAGTCCTCATCCGTGACTACATATTTCTTTGCGCCGGCCGCCTGTGCCACCTCTGCGGGAAGTGCCTCGGCAACATTATAGGTCACCTTGATTGCCGAACCGTCAGAAAGCGCGAAATAGGGGAATTTCGGATCTGAAAGCAGTGCGGGGATATAGTCGCGGGCGGTAATCTTGTCCGTGAAATAGCCCTGAGAGCCGACTGCAGCCAGGTCTCCGGCGAGAGCCTCGCCCGCAAGCGCCTTGTTTGTCGAATTCGCAGCAAGAGTCTTATAATCAACGGCTGTCAGAGTGTAGTCTATCGTCCGCACATCCGTCGGACGCTGCTCCTCAAACCCGTCGAGCTTGTCGTTCCATGAATTGTCGTCGCACGCAGCCAGAACAAGGGAGCATCCGGCAACAACCATCAGGCGATTCATATATTGTTTCATTGTCTTTACTTTGATAAGGTGAGGGATTAGAAATTGATTTTAAGTTTGCAGCTGTAGGTGCGGCCGAATGAATAGAACACTCGGTTCACGTTGTACCATGTGCCGACTTCGCCGAGAGCCGACTGAGCCTGAGTCACATAGTTGTAGTTGCAGAGGTTGTTGACATTTCCGTAGACTGTTGCGTCGAGCGCACCGATCTTGAAGGTGTAGCTGGCGTTCAGGTCAAGCTGGTTGCCCCAGGGAATTCTCCAGGGAGTTCCGGGCTTGAGCACTTTGCCGTTGGAAAGGTTCGACGAGTTGACCGAGATGTCGCTGTAGTTGCGGTCATAGACAGTCCAGTCAGCACCGATACGGAAGCCCTTGAAGGGACGGAATGTCACTCCGAGAGCGGCAGTTGTCTGAGCCGATCCTGAAACCTTCACGCCTTTCTGTTCGAGTGTTGCGTGGAGATGATCCTCGGCCATGATTCCGGAAGCAATCGTTCCGTCGAGTTTTGAGAGCGGAGCGCCGTTCTGGTTATAGAAATAACCGGTTGCGTTCGAGTCCCAGATCCAGTCGCCGAGCGAAATCATCGCGTCGAAGTCAAGCCACTTGAAAGGTTTGTATTTTGCCGAAAGTTCGACACCCATGTGGCGTGCGTCGACACCCGACATTGCGAAATAGTAGTAGTTCGAACCATCCTGAGCGATTGCCGGGTCGATCTGTTCGCCACGGCTCATCGTGCGGTCCATCCACTTTGTATAATAACCATTGAGTTCGATGGCGAGTTTCGGCGAATGATAGCCGTAGCCGAATTCAAACGAGCCGACCTTTTCGTTGAGCGCGTCGGGGTTGGTGATGTTCGAACGCTGGGCACTCAGGAAGACGCCATAGGAGAAGAAGGGAGCGCGGGAGATGAAACCTCCGTTGAAGAACACATTGTTGTGGCGGTCGATGTTATAGTTGACACCACCCTTGATTGTTCCGCCGAGGAAGTTCTTGGTTTCCGAACGAGAATGTTCTGCATCGTAGTAGTAGAAGTCTTTTCTCCAGTAGGTGTTGTTGTTGAGCGCACCTGCGAGAACGAGATTGAGTTTCTTGTCGAGAAGCGTATACTCGGCCTGGCCGTAGACACCTTCCTGACACACGAAACCGTCATAGTTACGGTTCACGACGTCACCGACATGAAGCTTTTCATAGACCCAGTTGAGGTCGTTCTTGTTGTGGACAGCATTGTTATAGGGCTGCACATTGCTGCGGTTGGCGTTGTCGATGTAGTATTCACCGCCGAAGAGGTCATCGATGACGGTCTTGTGATGACCGACATAGTAGCGGAGGTCGAGACCGCCGGTGAGGCTCAGAGAAGTTCCGTTGGTGAAATCCATACGCTTCTTGTAGCTCGAGATAAGACCGTAGGTCGAATGGCTGTTGAGCTGCTTGCCGATGACCATGTTCGAACCGGTTGTCGATGCGGCGTTCATCTCTTCGACCGCTGCGTAGTCATAATAACCTTCCGGAGTGCGGAACTGCATGTTGAGGGTACCGTTGTTGGCACCATACCATGAAGAAGAGTAAGATGTCGAGTTTCCTTCCGCATCATAGACCGTGCGGCCGAGGCCGGTGCGGCCACCGCCGGAAGTGATCGAAAGATAGAACGAAGTCGAGAGCGACTGCGATTCGTCGATCTGCCAGATGTGATTGAGAGCGATCTGGGGTTTGTGGTAGAAGTTATGGTTCGAGTTGTAGACCTGTCCGTTTTTGCGGAATCCATAGGTCGGGTTATAGCGATAGGGGCTCTGGCCGGCCATGTAGTCACGGACACTCTGCCAGCCTTCGATTGTCAGACCATTGTTATAGTTGCGCTGGTCGTGCCACTGCGGAGCACCGAAACCGGTCAGACCGATCTGATGAGACGCGTTGATGCGCTTTGTCAGGTTGAAGAACCACGAATAGGAGTCGTAGGCAGTTCCCTGAATATAACCGTCCGCCCACTTGCGTGCACCGAGAACAGTGAGTGCCCAGCCGTTTTTCATAAGGCCGGTCGAGAATTTCATTCCGATCTGATTGAGGCCGTCGTTGCCCATTCCGTACCAAACCGAACCACCTTTTTCAACGTCGATCGTGCGGGTCGTGATGTTGATTGTTCCTCCGATCGAGGGTGTGGACACGATTGTCGCGCCGAGACCGCGCTGGGTCTGGATCGACGATGCGACATCGGAAAGGTTGGCCCAGTTGCTCATGTAGACGCCGCCCCATTCCATGTCGTTGACCGGAATACCATTGATGAGCATTGCCACATTTTCGCTCTGGAAACCGCGCATACGGGTCTTGGCATCACCGTAACCGCCACCTTCGCTACGGGTGTACACACCGGGCGTTGTCTTCAGGATCTCAAGGAGTTCCTGGTTACCGAGCTTAAACTCGATTTCCTGGGCCGACACTGTCGACATTGCGACAGGAGTCTCGCGGGTCTTACCTACCGACTGGGTGACCACGACGTCTGAAAGCATGGCCGCCGACGGTTCGAGTCTGACAGTGCCGATGTTTGCGCTTGCGGCAACAGTCAGAGATTTATAGCCGATAAAGCTGATTTGCAACTGTTTCGTACCTTGAGGCACGGAAAGTTTAAACCGGCCGTCAACATCTGTGGTTGTTCCGACGGAGGCTTTTCCAGCCACTGTTACCGACGCTCCTGCCATAGGCTCATCGGATTCGTCAACCACCACACCGGTACACACAAAATTGGCAGCCATTGCAATGCAGGCCAGCCAGATGGTGCAGGTTAAGGTCAGAAGTCTCTTCATAAGATTTTAATTAGGTAAATAATTGATTATGATTGGTTAAT
>JAIDJZ010000186.1 GCA_029051965.1 Paramuribaculum sp.
GGGTGATGGGAGTTGACTGACGTCAATGACCGAACCCGAATCCCTCAGGCGACGACCCGGATGAGCCGTTATGACACGCCCTCTTGCTATACCATAGAATATCCGGCAGCCCCAGGAGCTACCGCAGCGATTCAAAGAATTCCTGACGCAAGGACAAGTCCGTCTCCAGAACACCCCGCGTGGCCGTAGTGACCGTAACCGCATCCTGCTTCTGCACCCCACGCATGGCCATACATAGATGACGGGCTTCAGCACGGACAATAACGCCATCCGGTTCCAGCTTTTCCATGAGCACATCGGCCAACTCAGACGTGAAACGCTCCTGCACCTGCAGACGGCGCGCGAACATATCGACAATTCGCGCGACCTTACTTAGCCCGACAATCTTCCTACCCGGCAGATAGCCGATCGAGACATGGCCAAAAAAAGGAAGAATGTGATGCTCGCACAGAGAGTAAAATTCAATATCCTTCACAACGACAAGCTGACGCTCGGTTGCCTCAAACAAAGCCCCGTTGACCACACCGTCAACACTCTGACGATAGCCGCGCGTGGCATAATACATCGCTCGGGCAGCGCGCTCGGGCGTACGGATCAGCCCCTCCCGTTCAGGATCTTCCCCGAGGAGTTCAATAATCGCACGATAATGAGCCGCCAGCTCATCGATCAAATTCTGCGGAATTTCAGCCGACATTTCTGTTCTGTTGTTTTATTGATGAAATCATCATTTTCAGCCTGACCGTCGAGAGCCACGTCGCAGGCACTTCTCTATCAGAGGCCTCCAGCACGGAAAACCACACGAATCAGACTCAACGCTTGCGACCGCCGGTTCCCAGACTCGTTTTAGTCCAATGAACTTCGTTAGCAAAAGCCGGGAAAGCCCGCTTCACTTCATTAACCAGCTCCTGAGCCTCCTTTGATGTCTCAAACGCACCGAGGTAGACTCGGAAATAGGGACTGCTATAGTGACGGCGGACATGATACTGCGGGAATCGCGACTGCACCTTTGCCGCACGGGCATTAGCCTCATTTCTCGACTTATCTCCATAGACCTGGACCGTAAACGGACGCGGATTGACCGCCCTCTCGCGCCGGACCTGAGTCGCCCCTTCATAATCAATCAGCTCCCAAAGACCATCAGGAAGCTGAACCGTGTTCACACTATCGGCAACAATTTCGTTTACAATGCAAACCGGTGGCTGCTGCTTCTGTTGTGCACAAATTTGCACTACAAAAAAGACTGAGCAGACAATCAATAAGAATTTTACAGTTCGGTGAGACATATGAGCGAGTTCAATTTTGCGTTGTTTTTCGTCAGGAGTCAACACTTAACCCCTTCAGCTTACAAATTTACAAAATTCCACGTAGTCTCCGAAATAAATTTCATTTCTTTTTTAACCCATTTTTCTCATACTCCTTCTTTTGTCGGACAAACCCACCTGCCACACGGTCCACCCTACAGCAATACGCCCCCTAAACAGAAACCCATACAACCTCTTTCGCCCCCGGTTATCGCACCCGATAAAAAGCAAGAAGCTGCGCCAAAAAATTCGGCACAGCTTCTGTTACTATTTTTCAGCAATCGGACTGCCTAAGTCTATTATTCAAAGGCTGTCACGATGCCCATGAACGATTCTGCATCGAGTGAAGCGCCACCGATCAGACCGCCATCAACATTGGGCTTTGCAAAAAGAGCCTTGGCATTAGAGGGCTTGCAGCTGCCGCCGTAGAGAATCGACGTATTGTCAGCAACCTCTTTACCATATTTCTTCTCGATCACCTCGCGGATGAAAGCGTGCATTTCTTCTGCCTGATCATCAGTTGCAGTCTTGCCAGTTCCAATAGCCCAAACCGGTTCATATGCAAGAATGATCTTCGAGAAATCTTCAGCAGAGAGATCGAAAAGAGCTTCTTCAACCTGAGCTTTAACCACATCGAAGAAAGAGCCGTCTTCGCGCTGTTCGAGAACTTCACCGATGCAGAAGATCGGAGTAAGGTTGTTTTCAAGCGCAAGTTTAACCTTTTCTTTAAGTGTTTCAGAAGTTTCGCCGTAGTACTGACGACGTTCGCTGTGGCCAAGGATCACATAGTTTGCACCGGTTGACGCAACCATCGGAGCAGAAACCTCGCCGGTGTATGCACCCGAGCGGTGGTCTGCGCAGTTTTCTGCACCAAGTCCGAGTTTGTTCTTGTCAATCACTTCATTGACAGATGCAAGGTGAGTGAAAGGCACGCCGATCACAACATCACATTTGGCATCGACATTTTTAAGAGCTTCATTAACAGCTTTTGCAAGAGCAATACCTTCGGGCAGGGTGGTGTTCATCTTCCAGTTACCTGCAACAATGTTTTTTCTCATTTCTTTTGATAATATATTAAATAGAAAATTCTTTTGTTTTCAATCAGCATCGCCGTCACCCTGCGGATTCTCCGGATCGGGCTTGGCAGCTTCGGGCAAAGACTCCGGCCTTTTCGGCTCGTCTGATTGTTTCTGCAAATTTACACATTTATTTTCAGCTTCACCATCTTTTTTACGGATAAAAATCAGGCAAAAAATCTTATCGACCGCCAACAATCCTAAAAGAACGATCAGGAAAAAGACCGCTCCCCTCCGCAGCGCGCCGACTCCGTCAGGGGCAAGCCGCTCAAGCGACTCGCGCGGATTCTCCGAGCGAACCACAGCCTCGACATCGACCGAGCCCATATTGCGCTTCCATCGGATCACCCCGTCTTCGATCATGACTATCGAGACAACTCCCCTTGCAAGCTCCTTGAGCACCGTGCCTTCAGCCCTGTAGATCGGAAACTCCGCCATTGAGAAATCCCTCCAGCTCTCTATCGAATCAAGAGGAATGTCGGTAATCTCCACAAGCGACCCATCGATTCCGGTCATCATCTCGGTCAGCTCATTAATAAAAGAGGTATAGTACAGATCCGCACGCTCCTGCTCGGGAACAATCACAAGAAGTTCGATTCCCTCGCCGGCAACAACATCCCCCGTGACATCCTCACCGTCACTGTCGTAGACCGTCAGCTCAGTCCGCTCACGGCCTCCGTCAGCAGAAGTTCCTCCGACCACTTCCCTGTCGACGAACACCCATGTCGAATCCGGCAGCGAATCAGCCTGAAATCGCCTCTGCGCTCCATCTTTCTCGTAAACGAACAGAAACTCCGGCTCCTCATCGTCGCCGGCTTCCGATTCGACAAGAACACTCCCGACAGGAAACGAACGGAAATCGACCATCGGCTGCACATTGTAGCCATATAGCTCTACGAACGTAATGAACCCCAGACTCGCCACCCCGCAAAGCCATTGGCTATAGGGATGATAGATACAGGAAGCCCGTCGGTTGTAGCGCGCGAGAAAAACCAACATTGCCGTAATCGCAATGTTTTTTGCAAAGGTCGCGCCATTGCTGAGAATAATGAAATCGCCGAAACACCCGCAGTCCGAAACAGGATCAGCCACCCACACATAGAACGTCAGCGGCAACATGACAGCCATCATGGCAAGCAATCCCCAGACAGCCGTGCGTCGAAAACATCCGAAAAGAAGCAAACCCCCCAGAATAAACTCAGCCGAACTGAGCGCCATAGCTCCGAGAACCGTCAGAGAGTTCGGGACAGAAACACCCCAGACCGTAAAATAATCCTCAAACTTAAAGACTACGCCCCATATGTCGATAGCCTTGACGAGCCCCGACACAATGAAAACCGCGCCGATGACAACCCGGAAAAGCCACACCATCGCAACCACCCATCGGCTGCATCGAGGCTTCTGTTTCACTTCTGTTTCAGCACTTTTCACTCGGTCAGTTTTATAATGCCGAAAACGGCATAGTTGATCATATCCATGTAGTTGGCGTCAATCCCCTCAGAAATAAGAGTTTTTCCGTCATTATCCTCAATCTGCTTCGTGCGCTGAACCTTCGTCAGTATAAAATCCGTATAACTCGGCGTTCTCATCCAGCGCCACGCCTCGTCGTAGTCATGATTCTTTGCAAGCATGAGCGTCTTGGACTCCGCCGCAAAACTGTCATAAAGCTCCATTGCGCGCGACGCATCAATATCCACCTCGTCGACATAACCCTCCTGAAGCTGAATCAGGCCGATCAGTCCGTAATTGACAATCGCCTTCAGTTCCGGAAGAATGCCCTCGTCGACCATAGCATCGCCCTTTGTCTCAAGCGTTCGGATCCGTTTTGCCTTAATAAAAATCTGATCCGTGATCGACGATGGCCTCATAATGCGCCATGAAGCACCATAATCCAGGAGTTTCTTCTCAAAAATGTCGCGACAGCCCTTGAGCGCGAGATCAAACTGGGTTTCAGTATCTATCATTTTTTTTGACTATCTGTTTTTATCAATCCATTAAAGAATCGGTCGCAAACTCCTCCGACTCAGGTAGCCGGACTAAGGCCACCCTATTACATCGCGGAATCCAGTCGACCGTCAGACGCAAAATTAACAATTTTTTCTGTCATATCAAAAGGAGGCCATCACTCCCGCCTATCCGACACCGTCCCGCCCCTCAACCACCAAAAGACGCATGGCTACTTATGAAACCACGCGTCCCTCTGTTTTTTTCAGAATCCAATCGGATCACACCTACTTGACACTTTTGTTGACATATGCCACACAAAGAATGATAAAGGCCACCAGTGCAAGTCCGGCGCTGATCGAAACATACACCAGTGTATTTCCGGTAGTAAACGCAGTTGCGACAAGGAAACCTGCAGCTATAAAAGCAAACACAAAAGCTAAGAACAGTACGAGTTTCATAATTGAAGAGAATTTAGGAGATTATTGTTTCTCTTTAAACACTCCCCCATCCCATATAGATGCAAACTTAAACCTTTTTTAACACCGCCCACCAAATTTCGCAACGATTCAGCGGACACGCTGAATAGCCAATAAAGACTATTACTACGCCACTGGATATAAAGTTTTTTCAGTGGTCGACCTTTGAACTTCATATTTTTTTATTTTCGCAATGGATTACCAAAGGCAAAGATTACAGAGAGTGCACTAAGAAAAACGATCCAGATAGCACAACACTTAGCAAGGGCTTCATTGCGTTTAACCAAATGGATTTTATCAAAAATTTCCTTACCGAATATGCTACCATGAGTATATTTTTCACATACACCTAATTTACAAGGGCGCGATATACAATATGTAATATCATAATTGCCGTAATTAAGAGTTTTGTATTCATATGTCCGCTCTTGTACTATATCGTTTTCATAGTATAATTTATTATCGACCCACATTTCATCACCTCTTGGAATATGTCTAATTTCATAATACTCATTCAGAGAGCGCCGGAAAAACTCAGTAGTTATATCATCTACCGGTTCTGCATCATGATCCCAAATAAAAGACCGAATAAAACCATTAAAGGCATCCCTCAAATCACGATTAGGGTCAACATTATTAGTCGAATAATACCGAATACGGAATGGCCTTATCCAGCCATGAAATAACGCTGGTTCATCTTCTGAAGAACAACCTCTACGTTTTGCATCTCCAGCAAAAATAACTTGATACCCGAGCGTTCCTATATTAAAACAACGCATAATGCCATCATATGGGATTGCGCCTTGTTCAAGTATTGTTCGGTATGCCCAATTATCTGCAATCTGATTATTTGGCAACTGATTATCTCTTGGTTGAATCTCTCGCAAACCGACAGAGAAACTCTTGTCGATTTCGATATATGCGCCAGAGTCATTTATGATATTATTTAGAAAATCTTTAGCGTCATCTTCCAAATACGCTCGTTTGAAATCGAAATATGCGAGTATGGATAAAGGAAGAAGGACCGTTATGATTATGCAAATTGTAACTGTCGTTTTTCTAATTTTTAAATACTTGACTTTTTCAAATGATCTAAGATTTTTAGAGGTTTTAACTCCAAGCCAAATAAAAACACAAATAATGACAAATATAAAAATATGTAAGAATGTTACCGGTTTCGACACTTCTGCCTCTCGCGCAACTTCATCCCAAACCCATGCCTGAGCGAATGAGCTGAAATTAATAGACAATCCAAAGAATACCGAATAATATTTTTTCATGGGGCTGTATTTAGATCTGTATTAAACAATTCAATAAGCATACAGTATCACTATAATGTAGTGATACTAATTTATCTATTTTGCATAACTTTCTTAATTCAACTCAAGAATATTCTATGATTGCATAGTCTGTTATATATTATTGCCTCCATAACCTTAATATTTTCATGTATAGCGATTAATGAGACTTCTCATTTTAGTTTTGTCGTATCCCATATAGTTAGCAATATTAAATAGAAGTTCGTATGCCTCAGAATTGTCAGAAGATTTGATAAGATCATCACATGTTAATAGCAAAAAAACTTTAGCTTTGAAGGGCTTAATTGTAAGGACTACCTCAATGAGAGCATCAGCATCTGTATATTTTGACATAAGCTTGGACATTACGGCTGGAGTATCCGATATTCCAAAGAACATAGCCGATTGCTTGAATAGTTATTATCGGGGCTTCATCCATCAGATTATTATTATACCCTCCAAAGAATGAGATCAGACACATCGCCGCTTCACGTTGTTGAAGTGTCAGTTGAGCCTGAATGTCTTCCGGCTGTTCTAATTGCTGATTGGGAAACTTCGGGGTATCATTCTGATTTATTTCAGAAAAAGACTCAATAATATTCTCCTTTACTTGTATTCTCTCGTTCGGTTGTTGATCGTGTCCTGTCAGTTCTTTTTTTGCCATCTCCCTCTTTATCACTGACTTTGTATAGGAGAAATACACCAAGACTTATCCAAAATAATGGGCCAATTACACTATGACCTTTGAATGCTGCTCCTAAGAAACTTAGCACTCCGATTATTAAACATATCCAACCTGCTGCTTTCAATTGTCTGAATTTTGGGAATTATCTACTCCGCTATCTTTTTTCTTGGAACATGCAACTGCGATGATTCCAATAACAAGATTTAACAACGATAGGCCAAAAGCCCATCCAAATCCAATCTTTCTAGTACTGCCCCATTTCCCCACTAAAAGAGCGAGGGAAACAGCAATAATTAAAAAAAAGATTTTCTCCATAATTAGTTAGTAAATTTAGTAATTTTAGTTAATGCCTATAAAGATGATCATATAAATATCATGGTGTCATATTAATTTCATTTTGAGCCTGTCGCATACTACTCTCATATAAAAATTCATCTCCGTTCTGGCGCCAAAATTCAGCGGTTCGAAGATGTTGTTCTGCATTTTGTTGATGCCACTCTCTTTGTTTTTTCCGAGCGGAGTATTCTGCACAGTTTCTCTCGTAATTTGAAATCGCGTTTTCAAGCTCCTCAATATGTGATTTTAAAGCCTTGTTATCCTTCTCTAATTTTGAAATTTCACGTTCAAGGTCATCAATTTTGCCTTGATTACAAGATGTTATTGCAAGAAATGATAGAGCTACTAAATAATTCTGTAAATACTGCATAATTTATTATGGTTGTGGTTTTTGTGAGAATATCTATCGGTTATAAATACATTAATATGAGAAAAATGCAAACCAGATTAACGACTTTTGCGGCTGTCCATTATTAGATTTTCAGAATCATCGGATTACAGAGACGCACTGACTCCTTTTTTGGGTCAGCAGATTTTGCGGTATAGGGCTACCCAACCCAACCCTAGAATAAAATAGAGTAGGTCGGGAAGCGAAAGTTTTCTGCACTACTTTCGTTTCCTTTCCTCTCACACCACCGTACGG
>JAIDJZ010000187.1 GCA_029051965.1 Paramuribaculum sp.
CGCGGTAGTCGGGATGTGGGGTCCTCGGCAGAGGTCGGTGAAGTTTCCTTGAGTGTAGGTGGTGATGTGGCCGTCTTCAAGTTCGCTGATGAGTTCGCATTTATATTCTTCATTGCGGTCGCCGAACATTTTGAGGGCGTCGGCTTTCGAGATGTCTTTGCGGACGATTTCCTGTTTCTGACGGGCGAGTTCGAGCATTTTTTTCTCGATTTTGCCGAAGTCAGCAGCAGTGATAAGGTGTTCTCCGGGATCGATGTCGTAGTAGAAACCGTTTTCAATGGCGGGTCCGATACCGAATTTCACACCGGGGTAGAGTTCCTGAAGAGCTTCAGCGAGAAGGTGGGCGGAACTGTGCCAGAAGGCGTGTTTTCCTTCGGGATCATCCCATTTGAAAAGTTTGATGGATGAGTCGGCTTCGATGGGCCGTGTCAGATCCCATTCCATGTCATTGACCGAAGCGGCAAGGACATCCTGTGCAAGACGGGAGCTGATGCTTCCGGCAATCTGAAGGGGGGTGACCCCTTTTTCAAACTGCTTGACGGAATTGTCGGGAAATGTAATGTTTATCATTGGTTTGCAATAATTTAACGCGATTGAGGCTGCGTCTGGCCAATAGGCCGGACGAAACTGAATGCAAATTTACGTTATTTATTTGTCATTTCAATGCTTGTCGCTCCGTTTTTTTACCGCTGATAGTCAGTTTTTTTGCAATGTGTGGGGAACCGGCTCTTACTGGCGCCGGTCAAAATATTGAATTCTGACACAGCGCCCTTGATTTTGGGAAGGGTGACAGACGGGTCGCTATCTGACGGGTCTGAGTCCCATTTCTTCTCCGATCCGGAGCATGAGTTCGTAGGCGGCTTCGTGGGTGTTTGGAATGGTGCCTTCGAGCACTGCTTCCTTGATGGCTGCTTTGATGTCGCCGACTTCACGAGAGGGTTTGAGTCCGAAGACTTCCATGATTTCCTCGCCGAGGACGGGGGGCTGGAAGTTGCGCAGGTTGTCGCGTTCTTCGACGTCGGCCATTTTCCGGATGACCATGTCGAAGTTGGCCAGATGTGTTCTTACTTTTTCGGGGTTTCGGGATGTGATGTCGGCGCGGCAGAGTGTCATCAGGTCGTCGAGGTCGTCGGCTGCGTCTGTTATGAGCCGGCGGATTGCCGAGTCGGTGACGAAGTCTTCGACCAGTGCGATCGGGCGCATGTGGAGTTCGACGATTTTCTGAGTGTAGCGCATCGGTTCGCCCAGCGGCAGTTTCAGTCTCCGGAAGATCTGTTTGACCATTTTAGCGCCTATGAAGTTGTGGTTGTGGAATGTCCATCCGGTTCCTTCGATCCAGCGTTTGGTCACGGGTTTGGCGATGTCGTGGAGCAGAGCTGCCCACCGGAGCCAGAGTCTGTCGCTTGCGGCGGCGACTCTGTCGAGGACGAGCATGGTGTGTTCGAAGTTGTCTTTGTGGCCTCGGCCGTGGATGACTTCTACGCCTCTCATTGCGTCGAGTTCGGGGAGGATGTATTTGAGAAGTCCTGTGCGGGCAAGCAGTTTCCATCCGATCGACGGTTTTTCCGATCCCATGATTTTGTTGAGTTCGGTCGTGATCCGTTCGGTCGTGATTATCTTTATGCGTTCGGCGTTGCGGCTGATTGCGTCGAGGGTTTCGGGTAGGATGGTGAAGTCGAGCTGTGTCGCGAAGCGGACTGCCCGCATCATTCTGAGTGGATCGTCGCTGAATGTTATGTCGGGGTCGAGGGGGGTGCGTATGATCCGCTTTTCAA
>JAIDJZ010000188.1 GCA_029051965.1 Paramuribaculum sp.
TGCAAGAATAAGGGTGACACCCATTCCTGCGGTTCCGAGAATACCGGCGAGTTTATGGCTCATGAACTTTCCGAGCAAGCCCAGAAAGAGAAACATAAACAGGGGTATGGCAAGAATTAAAACAGGGATTGTAGCTTCCATGACACTTAATGTTTCATTTTTGAGAGGTCATCAACGCTGATATTTTTGGCCTCACGGAACACATTGATAATGATAGCTATGGCGAGGGCTGTTTCAGCAGCAGCAATCGCTATCGCAAAGAGGGTGAAGAACATGCCCTCCATGTTTTCGGGATAGAGGAAACGGTTGAAGACAACAAAATTGATGTCGACCGAATTCAGCATCAGTTCAAGCGAAATGAGCATCGCAATCATGTTGCGTCGGGTAATAAACCCGTAAACGCCACAGCAAAACATGATAAGCGACGGAACGAGATAATAAAGAATCGTGATATCCATTGTCAATTATCTTTTGCGGGCGACTACTACGCCACCGATTATACATGCCAATAACAAAACACTGATTGCCTCGAAAGGCAGGAGATACTGATATTCACCGGTTCCCATAAGCGCCTGACCGATCTTGTGCATGGTCGGATTCTCCATTGCAGGCAGAGAGGCCATTGCCATACCGCAGCGGTAGACCAGTCCGAAGAGGACAGCGGCAAAGGTTGCAAGCGCTGCAAACACTCCGAGCACTCGCTTCGAACCGACGAGCTCAGCCCCGTTATGTCCGGGGTGCGACGTCAGGAAAATCGAGAACACAAAGAGAACCACAATGCCACCTGCATAGACTGCAATCTGGACAGCACCGAGAAACTCATAGTCGAGTTTGAAATAGAGAGCGGCTGTCGCAAACAGGGTGAACAGGAGGAATGTGGCCGAACGCAAAATTTTACGGGTGGTGACAGTCAGTACCGAAAAGAGGATAATCGACAGAGCGATCACCAGATACATAATGATACTTCCTACTGATTCCATATAATTTGATTGATTTATTTTTCTGTTGAATCCTTGGGGATGTCAGCCTTGGCAGCTTCCTGAGCGGCGGCGGCTTTCTTAGCAGCAGCGGCAGCCTTGGCGGCAGCTATCTTGGCTTCTTTCTCAGCCTGAATTTTTGCGAGTTGCTCGGGTGTCGGAGCCGGCTCTTCCTTCTCAGGCAGATAATTGAGTTTCTTCACAAGTTTCTCGCGGGTGAAAACGGCCTGCTCAAAATCGTTCTTGAACTCGAGCGCATCCTGCGGGCACGATGTCACACACAGCTGGCAGAACGTACAGCTGCCCAGATCATACATGTATTTGTCGAGCTTGCGTTTCTGCTTGCCATCAGCTGTCATGACCATTTTGGTTGTCAGCGAAATGGTGCCGTTCGGACAATTGCGCTGGCAGATGCCGCAGGCGATACACTTGTGGTTGCCGTCGGCGTCATACTTCAGCTCAAGAATAGCACGAAAGCGCTCAGGAACGTGAACTTTTTCACGATCCTCGGGATATTTTTCTGTAATCTTCGGGGTGACAAATTCCTTTCCGGTGACCTGCATGCCTTTCAGAAGGCTTGAGATTCCCGACCCTAAAGATGAAAAATAATCTTTAACACTACCCATAAATTATTCTTCGATTGGTTTGTTATTATTTCTTCTTTTCTCTTTTGATTGGCAATTTTATCTGATCTGGCCGCCGAGAATATCAAGCAACTCTGTCGTGATGCTCTGCTGGCGAAGCTTATTATATTCAAGCTGCAGCTGCTCGAGGAGCTTCTTTGCATTGTCGTTGGCGCTTTGCATCGCCATGACACGCGCAGCCTGCTCCGAGGCACGGTTCTCTGTAAAGACATCCTGCATCACCGACATAAGGAACATCGGCAACACTGTACGGAAAATCGAATTGGCATCCGGCTCAAATATATAAGGCCGAGATGACTCCTTGACTCCGTTGGCAGCAAAAGTCTCGGCAACGACAGGAATGATCTGCTCGCAGACCGGACGTTGGCGGCTGACGCTCTTGAAGTTCATGTAAAGGATGTCGATTTTGTCGAGCTCGCCTGCAAGAAATGCCTGCTGCAGAAGCTCCACAAAAGACTTGACACCATCGCCCGTTGTCTTGGAGTTGACTCCATCGACCTGAACCATGCGGAGATTGCTGTCCGTAAGTTTGGAAACAGCCTTGAGCATTTTAGCACCGACCGGATAGACGACAATTTCCACATTTTCGCCAAACTCCTTCCGGTAATCAGCGATCTTCCCGAGAAGCAGCTTGAAAATATTGACATTATAGGCCCCACAAAGGCCATCATCCGAACCGAAGACAACAATTCCGACCCGCGAGACAGGTCTCGCCTCAATCAGCGGCGAACTGAACTGAGCGTCAGCCGAAAGAATATTGCCGATGATTGTCTCGATCTGTTGACGATAGGGTAATAGACGACGTAATGACAACTCCGCCTTATGCATCTTTGCGGAAGAAATCATTTTCATCGCACCGGTGATTTTTTCTGACGAAGCTACCGATCCGATTCGTCCTTTAAGTTCCCTTAGTGTTGCCATAAAAAGTCAAACTATCAGCTATAGTGAATTTTCCAATTAGTTATAACGGCTTGCAATATCATTGGCAGCCGCTGTCAGTTTTGCCACGACGTCATCTGTCAGCTGACCCTGGCGGATCGGCTCGAGAACATCATCGGCATGCTTTGCGTGAAGAAGCTGGAGGTAGAGCTTTTCAAATTCAGCCACTTTGTCGAGAGGCACATTCTCAAGCAATCCCTTTGTTCCGGCAAAGATGACAGCCACCTCATCTTCCACAGCCATCGGGTGATACTGCGGCTGGATGAGCAGACGCTCGTTCTTGCGGCCCTTGTCGATAACGCGCGCGGTCACAGGATCGATATCGCCACCGAACTTAGTGAACGATTCAAGTTCACGGAACTGAGCCTGGTCGATCTTAAGCGTACCGGCAACCTTCTTCATCGATTTGATCTGAGCGTTACCGCCGACACGCGACACAGAGATACCCACATTGATAGCCGGACGGATTCCTCGGTTAAAGAGAGCTGTCTCGAGGAAGATCTGACCATCGGTGATCGAGATCACATTCGTAGGAATGTAAGCCGAAACGTCGCCGGCCTGAGTCTCGATGATGGGAAGCGCAGTCAGCGAACCACCACCTTTGACAATCGGTTTCAACGGCTCGGGAAGGTCATTCATCTGCGAAGCCACCTCCTGATTGTCGATAATTTTCGCAGCACGCTCGAGCAAACGAGAGTGGAGATAGAAAATATCACCCGGATATGCCTCACGTCCTGAAGGTCTCTTAAGAATCAGCGAAATCTCACGATAGGCAACAGCCTGCTTCGAAAGATCATCGTAAACGATCAGCGCATCACGGCCGGTGTCGCGGAAATACTCCCCGATCGCCACACCCGCAAACGGAGCGTAGTAGCGCATCGAAGCCGAATCAGAAGCTGTAGCAGCAACGACCACAGTGTATTCGAGAGCGCCATTGCGGCGGAGTGTGTCAACGAGGGCGGCAACCGTCGAAGCCTTCTGGCCAATTGCGACATAAATACAATATACAGGCTTACCCTGCTCGAAGTTGTTGCGCTGGTTGATGATAGTGTCAATGGCGATAGCCGTCTTTCCGATCTGACGGTCACCGATGATAAGCTCACGTTGACCACGGCCGATCGGCACCATAGAGTCGATCGCCTTTATACCGGTCTGAAGAGGCTGCTTCACCGGCTGACGGTAGATGACACCGGGAGCCTTGCGCTCCAGAGGAAGGTGCATCAGCTCGCCGCCAATGGGGCCGCATCCGTCGATCGGTTCACCTAAAACGTTAATGACACGTCCCAGCAGCCCCTCACCTACCGGGATTGAGGCGATTTCGCCTGTGCGACGTACCGACATGTTTTCGGTCACTTTGTCGACATTGTTGAGCAGGATGACTCCGACGTTGCTTTCCTCGAGATTGAGAGCCACGCCCTTCACACCATTCTCAAACTCTACGAGTTCATTGGCGCATACATTGTCCAGACCATAGACATGGGCCACGCCGTCACCAACCTCGAGAACCGTACCTGTTTCCTCGAAAGAAACTTTGGAATTGATGGTCTCAAGCTGCTGTTTTAATATTTCTGAAATCTCGCTGGGATTAATCATTTGTTCAGTTTTATTTGCTTATTAGATTTAATCGCAATTGTTTTAACTCATTGCTGACCGAAGCATCGATTTTTTCATTTCCGACACTAACGGTAAAGCCGCCGATCAAAGAAGGATCAACACTCATTTCATATTCCATCACTCCACCGCCGAGATGACTCTGAATCATCTTCTTCAGTCGTGTCTCCTCTGTGGGAGAAAGCTGTGAAGCAGACGCGACTCTGACACTATAGATGTCATGCTGTTCGCGATAGATGCCGACATATGCAGCCCCGATCGCTCTCATCATCCCGATTCTCTTGTTTTTCTCAAGCAACCGGATAAAATCCGAGAGTGTCGCGTCGTCTTTCTTAACTCCTGCAGCCGACACGATCAGAGAGGCCTTGTCGTCAAACGGAATATAAGGATTATTGAGCGACTCGTCAAGCTGTGGATATTCTATGAAATTCCGCTCAAGAGCCTTCATTTTCTCATATATCTCCGTGTCGACCTTTCGTTCGCAAGCGACAAGATAAAGAGCCTTTGCATAGCGTCTGGGAATCAATCCTTCGTTCATAGCGTCAGTTAGGGTTAGTTCTGGTTTTCCATTTCGTCGAGAAGCGTATCGACGAGCTTAGTTTGCGCTTTAGCATCAGCCAACTCGTTACGCACTACTTTCGAAGCAATGTCAAGAGCAAAAGAGCTGACCTCATTGCGGAACTGCAACTCGGCTTCTTTTCTCTCCTGAGCGATTGCAAGCTTGGCCGCATCCATCACTTTATTTGCTTCCTCCTGCGCGGCAACGCGGGCTTCTTCAATTATTCGGGACTTCATGCGGTCTGCTTCGCGCAACATATCAGCCTGCTGCTTACGCGCTTCTGCAACATATTTCTCCGACTCTTCCTTTGCATGCTGGAGTTGCTCCTTAGCTTCCCGCGCATACTCGACACCACTGTCGATGAAGTCGGCCCGGCTTTCGATTCCCTTGATTATGACCGGCCAACCCCATTTGTAAAGAACAAACAGGAGTATGGCAAAAGCCACAAACATCCAGAATACCAAGCCTAAGTCAGGCGTAAACAGTTCCATAAATAGTAAAGTCGTTCAGGATTAGAGGAACATTGCGAGAACGCAAACGACAACTGCGAACAAAGCCACACCTTCCACAAGAGCGGCCACAACAATCATGTTACTACGGATATCACCGGCTGATTCAGGCTGACGCGCAATAGCTTCCATAGCGGCCGAACCGATCTTACCGATACCAATACCGGCAGCGACCGCTGCGATACCGGCGCCAACACATGATCCAATAGCGAGAAGAGCTTCAACTGCTGCTAAAATTGTTGCTAACATAGTTTTTTAGTTTTGTAGTTATTATGTTTGTTATTAAAAATTTCAATTAGATTTATGCGGCCTGCTTCTGATCCGATGCGTCGTGAGCATGTCCTTCTGAGTGGCCCTTTTCAGTTCCGAAACTGATGAACATTGTCGACAGCATTGTAAACACATAAGCCTGAATAAAACTTACAAGCACATCGATCAGCAACATGAACAGAGAAAACAATACTGACACGACTGTTGTCATTCCCGTCACAAGGGGTCCCAACGCCGCGAATATGAAA
>JAIDJZ010000189.1 GCA_029051965.1 Paramuribaculum sp.
ACAATCAAGGTCAACGAATCGTTCAAGCTCGGTTATGTCGATCCGCGTCACAGCGCATCGAGCTTCAAACTCTATGATTCTGATAACAAGCTCGTGGCTTCCAATGAGGGAATCAGCCTCGAAGTGCCTGCAGGTCTGAGCGAGATCGGCGGTTATGACCTTGTTGTCGACGAAGGCACAGCCTCTGAAAAGCGTTATGGCTATTTTGTTCAGGTATCGAGCGATATCGTCGGAGCGCTTCCTGAGATCTATTCACTGACAGCCAACGGAGCTACGGTCGACGAAAGCTCATCGGCAGTCAGCATCGAACTGACCGACAGCCCAACAGTGGGCTACACGGGCCGTGATGCCGACGGTGTCGCATCGCGTGGCATTCGGTTTGACGACGGTCATGTCGGAGCAAGTAACAGTCAGTTGAAAATTCAGGCACTTCAATCATTTACGGTTGCCGGATGGTTTAATTTCGATCAGTTCCCCGATGCCAACTGGGCTCTTCTGAATTTGTCAAACAGAGGTGGCGCATGGCCTCTTTCACGATGGGGATGGTGTTGGTGTTGGGTTGATCCGAAGGGAGTTCCGAGCATAACTTTCCGAGGAAACTCAAGTGATTTGCAGTCTCCGGGGAAATTGGCTTATACCTTCCCGAAAACAAGAATTTCATCCGGTGCATGGACTCACATTGCATTTGTATTTGAATATAGGGGCAGCTCGTTCCGGTTTATTATGTATGTCAACGGTGTTGAACAGGAATCGGAGTGGAATGTGTATAATGCAGGAGGTTCCCTTCCGATTGTTGCAAGCGGTGTGACCGGAGATTTTGTTGAAAACCGTAGCAATTATAGCTTAGCAAGTACAGATGATCTGATTCTTGGCGGTACGGAGTATCAGGGCTCTGCCGCAGACGGCATTGTCGATGAATTGCAAGTCTGGGATAGAGCTCTTACAGGAGATGAAGTGAAAACGGCGATGATGGATGTTAACAGGGAGAATATACCATCAGGTCTTCTTGCCTATTGGGACTTCGAGGACGATGCTAACTCCGAAACCAATTACTTTAAATCTGTCGGAGAGGATAAGACTATAGATGGCGGTAACTTTAAATTTAGTAATCCATCAGGATCTGAACTTCCTGACGAAATGCAATCCAAAAGACCATTCTACATCTCCGGCTGTCCGTTCATATCAGGTCTGGCATATCCGGTTGTGACCGCTCCGACATGGGAGTCGACCGACCGCATGGCCGAATTCACCGAACTTGAATCGGCCGGTGACACCAACAAGGGTCAGGAAGGCGCAGCAAAAGTTCAGTTCTCGAAGGCAGGCGACCACACCGTCAAACTGACGCTGGCCAACTCCTACGGTTCGGACTCGCGCGAATATCCTGTATTCAAGGTGACTGGCGAAGCTGCAATCGGCGACGTTGTGGCTGACGGCAGCGATGTAGCAGCCTATACTGTCGATGACGTGCTCTTCGTAGAGTTCGCTCAGGACGGTGCTTACAAGGTGGAAGTGTTCAACACATCCGGTATGCTTGTCGGCAATGCCGATCTTAACGCCGTGGCCGGCCAGAATGCCCGCGTCACACTCGGCGCAGCCGGCATCTACCTTGTCCGCGTGACCTGCAACGGACAGGAACTCCGCACAATCAAAGTGGTCCGCAAGTAAAGCCCCGTTGAGGCTGAAAAATAGTAGCGGTGTGTCAGAGTCTTCAATTCTGACACACCGCTGGTTTTGTTTTATTATCCGTCAGTTGAGATTGGCGCGCACTGTGTCGAGGAAGCGTTTCATTGCGTCTGCGTCTCTGTCGGTCACTATTTGCTGCAGCTCGTCGAGTTTTTCTCTGATGAGACGAAGCTGTTGCGGAGTATTGGGGTTGAAGAGAATTTCCGAAAGGAGATAGTCGTCTTCAGACATTAGTCCGCGTGCAATGGCCATGTGGCGCTTGAATGTCGTGCCGGGTGCATCCTGATGCTTCATGATCGAACCGAAGACGAGCGTAGAGGCGAAAGGAATCGACAGGGAGTAGGCAATCGTCAGGTCGTGTTCCTCAAATGTATAGTCGACTATATTGAGCCTCAGGGAATCGTAGAGCCGGTGGAAGAAGTTCCGCCCTTCTTCAGATCCCTCTTTGATTATAATCGCGTTCTCGTCAGTGAGGTTGGATAGTGAGGCGAATGTCGGACCGAACATCGGGTGGGTCGAAACGAAAGGATGTCCACATTCGGCATAAAATTCCGGAAGACCTGTCTTTACGGAGGCGATGTCCGAGAGGATGCATCCTTTCGGAATGTAGGGGAGAACCCGACGGAATGCTTCGAGGGTGTGTTTGACGGTCACTGCGTTGATGACCATTTCCGGACCGAATGTTTCGACTTCCGATAAATCGGAAAAGCGGAGCACTCCGTAGGTGAATCTCAGCCGGGCGGGATCGGTGTCAAATACTGCCACATCATTGTCGGGCTGAAGAAGGTCGCTGAAGAAGGTGCCCATCTTGCCTGCACCCATTATTAGGATTTTCATTGTCGCTGTGGTTTGGAGTTGTCAGAGCCGCGAGCCGCGGTCGTTGATAATTTCGATCTGCTGGCGCACGGATTCGTCGTGGATGGCCAGAAGGACCGTGCGGAGAAATTCAGCACCCATGCCCATCTCTTCGCCTAATTTCACGCGGGAGCGTATCACATCGTTATAACGTCCGGCCTGCACCACCGACATTCGGTGTTCGCGTTTGTAATGGCCGATCTCACGGCACACAGCCATTCGTTTCGATAGGATTTCGAGTAGCTCATTGTCGATTCCGTCGATTTTCTGACGCAGTAGTTGTAGGCTTTCAGTCGATTGCTTGGAGTTGCGCACAACGAGTGTGCCGAGGATAAAATTGAGTATTTCCGGTGTGATCTGCTGGGCGGCGTCGCTCCACGCGCAGTCGGGGTTGCAATGGGTCTCCACGATCAGACCGTTGAACCCCATGTCGATAGCCTGCTGGGAAAGAGGCGCGATCAGCTCACGTTTGCCTCCGATGTGGGAGGGATCGCAGATGATTGGCAGCGAGGGATAGCGCAGACGCAGTTCAATCGGGATGTGCCATTCGGGCATGTTGCGGTAGAGGTGTTTGCCGTAGGTCGAGAAGCCCCGGTGGATTGCGCCAAGCCTGCGTATGCCAGCGTTGTAGATGCGTTGCAGGGCACCGATCCACAACTCGAGATCCGGGTTTACCGGATTTTTAACAAGCACAGTGACATCGGCTTTAAGTTCGGCAAGAGTGTCGGCGATTTCCTGGACGGCAGACGGGTTGGCCGAAGTGCGCGCGCCAAGCCACAGCAGGTCAACACCAGCTTCGATGGCTTCAATGACATGGGCGCGGTTGGCGACTTCTGTTGCGATCAGCATTCCGGTTTCAGTCTTGACTTCGCGAAGCCACTCGAGGCCTTCACTGCCTACACCTTCGAAACCTCCCGGTTTGGTGCGTGGTTTCCAGATGCCTGCGCGGAAAACCCTGATGCCGTTGGCGGCAAGTTCACGCGCAGTCGAAAGAACCTGTTCGCGGGTTTCCGCGCTACAGGGGCCGGCGATGACAATCGGAGAGGCAGATGTTTCTGCCGACGGGAAGAGGTCTGGAATTATATCGTTCATTTTCTGTTGTTTTTGTTGAAATTTATGATCCGTTCGAGCGCTCGGCGCAGATTCTGTTCTGTCGCGCAAAGTGAGAGCCGGATGTAGCGTGATCCGTTGTTTCCGAAGATAAATCCGGGTGCGATAAAGACTTTTGCCTCATAGAGCAGACGGTCGGCAAGTGTCTCGCTGCTCGGTTCTGATTCGGGAATGCGTCCCCACAGGAACATGCCGGTTTGCGAGGAACTGTAGCTGCATCCCAGTTCTGTCATGATCTCTTCGGCAATCACGCGTCGGCGCCGGTATTCTCCATTGAGTTCCTCAAACCAGTCATCGCCAAGCTCGAGCGCTTTTGCGGCTGCAAGCATTATGGGGCGGAACTGTCCGGAGTCGACGTTTGACTTGACTTTCATTACCCAGCCGGTAAATTCGGGACTTGCAGCCAGCATGGCGACACGCCAGCCGGCCATGTTGTGGCTTTTGCTTAGCGAGTTAAGCTCAATGGCGACTTCTTTTGCGCCATCGACCTGAAAAATGCTGTGGCGCGGCCCGTCGTTGAGAATGAAGCTGTAGGGGTTGTCGTGGGCTATGACGATCCCGTGGCGGCGTCCGAAGTCGACAAGCCTGCGGAATAGTTCCGGATCGGCTGCGCGTCCTGTCGGCATGTGGGGATAATTGACCCACATAAGGCGCACCTTCTCAAGCGGCAGGCGCTCGATAGCCTCGAAGTCGGGCAACCAGTCGTTTTTTTCGGACAGGCTGTAGGGAATGACTTCCGCGCCTATAAGCCGCGCTGAGGATGCATAGGTTGGGTAGCCGGGATCAGGCACGAGTACGCCGTCGCCCGGGTTGAGAAATGTCAGTCCGACGTGTGTGATGCCCTCTTTTGAGCCGATCAGCGGAAGAATCTCTTTGTCGGGATCGAGCGCGACGCCATATGAGCGTGCGTACCAGTCGCTGAAAGCCTGTCGAAGTCTCGGAAGACCGTTCGAGACCTGATAGGAGTGGGAATCGTGGCGGCGCGCTTCCTCGCAAAGGGTTTCGATTACGTCCGGGTGTGGCGGACGGTCAGGGCCGCCGATTCCGAGCGAGACAATGTCGTGGCCTTCAGCGTTGAGGCGGGCAACTTCCCGCAAACGACGTGAGAAGTAGTATTCGCAGACTGTGTTGAGGCGGTCCGCCGGTGCGATTTTATGGCGGAAGCCTCCGGAGAGAGAAGTGTCAGTATTCATTTGTGCATTGTCTGTATTCGCCAAGTGTTTTGAAATCGGAGAGAAGAGGGCGGACGGCCTCGATCGCTTTCAGATAGCGGGCATAGCTGTCGAATGTCACATCGAGATAGAAACGGTATTCCCATTCGCGTCCGATTATAGGCATTGACTGTATTTTTGACAGATTGATGTCGTAGAACGAGAGTATTGTAAGGATTTTAGAGAGCGCGCCCTGAGTGTGGGGAAGAGTGAAAACGACTGAGGCTTTGTCGAGCAGTTCGTCGCGCGGCTTCAGCTCAGGGGCAACAAGCGGGTCGGCCAGAATCAGAAAGCGGGTGAAATTGCGTTTGTTTGTTTCGATGCCCTCTTTTAGAATCTCAAGCCCGTAGAGTTCGGCTGCATATCTTCCGCAGACAGCGGCATGGCCTGCAAGTTTTCCCGAAGCGATGGCCTCTGCGCTTCCGGCGGTATCGAATGCCTCGATCATTCTCATTGAAGGGAAGTGACGGAGAAACTGTTCGCATTGCATCAGTGCCATCGGATGAGACCGGACTTCGGTGATGTCTTCGATCGACTGGCCGGGGAGAGCGGCGAGAACGTGGGAAATGCGCATCTTGTGCTCGCCGACGATTGTCAGCTGGCTTTTGCGCAGAAGTTCATGGTTCTGGAGCAAAGCACCGGCAATGGTGTTTTCGATAGCCATGATGCCGAGGAGCGAGGGATCGCAGTCGAGGCGTTCGATCATTTCGACGAACGAGTCGCAGGGGAGAGTCGTGATGCTGTCGCCGGGATGATGAAGAGAAAAGTATTGCCTGGCTGCTGCATCATGGTAGCAGCCGGCAATACCCTGTATGGTTATTCGGCGGTCTGTCATTGCTTTGCGCAGCCTCGGATGACCTCGACAGCTTCAGCCGGTGTGAAAAGCGACTGTTCGCCGGTGGTCATGTTTTTCAGCGTCAGCTTGCCTTCGGCCATTTCGCTTTCGCCGATGATTGCGACAAACGGAATGCCGAGGGCGTCGGCACGTCCCATCTGTTTTTTCATTTTTGCCTTGTCGGGGAATATCTCGCCTTTGATTCCGGCAAGACGCATCTCTTTCAGCATCTTCATGGATGCCATAGCTTCTGCTTCGCCGAAATTGACAAACATCACCTGAGTCGAGAACGCAGCCTCGGCAGGGTAGAGGTCGAGGGCATTCAGCACGTCATAGATTCGGTCGGCACCGAATGAGATTCCGACGCCCGAGAGCCCAGGCATTCCGAAGACTCCGGTCAGATTGTCGTAGCGGCCGCCGCCGGTGATGCTTCCGATGGCCACGTCGAGAGCTTTGACTTCAATGATCGTTCCGGTATAGTAGTTCAGGCCGCGGGCGAGCGACACATCGAGTTCGAGCACGGCATTAAGGCCGAGTGCGGTCACTCCGTCGATGACTTCGCGCAACTCTTTGATTCCGAGCTGGCCGATTTCACTTCCGGAAAGGACCTCTTCCAGACGTGAAAGGCGTTCTTCGGTCGAGCCGGAGATCTCGAGGATCGGCTGGATGCGTGAAACAGCCTCTTCGCTAAGTCCGCGTTCGCGCAGTTCGTCATTGACTTTTTCGATTCCGATTTTGTCGATTTTGTCGATCGCCACCGTAATATCGGTCAGCTTCTCGGGCGCACCGATAAGCTCTGCGATTCCGGAAAGCACTTTGCGGTTATTGAGCTTGATGGCAATGTTGATGCGCAGACGGCGGAACACCTCGTCGACAAGCTGGATCAGTTCGATCTCGTTGATCAGTGAGTCCGAACCGACAACATCGGCATCGCACTGATAGAATTCTCTGTAGCGACCTTTCTGCGGTCGGTCGGCGCGCCATACGGGCTGGATCTGAAACCGTTTGAACGGCATTTGCAACTCGTTGCGGTGTTGAACCACAAAGCGAGCGAACGGAACTGTCAGGTCGTAGCGGAGTCCTTTCTCGGAGATTTTGGATGTTATGCGCAGGGAATCTGGATTTTCAAGCATCGAAGGATCGACGCTTTTCATGAAATCGCCCGAATTGAGAATTTTGAAAAGCAATTTGTCTCCCTCTTCGCCGTATTTCCCCATCAGGGTCGAGAGGTTTTCCATTGCCGGGGTCTCGATCTGGCTGTAGCCATAGAGTGCGAAAACCGAACGGATGGTTGAGAATATATAGTTTCGGCGAGCCATTTCAATGGGACCGAAGTCGCGGGTGCCTTTAGGAATAGATGGCTTCATGACAAATAGGGTTGCTATGGGTTTAATTATAGTTGTGAAGTGCAAAATTACGAAAATATGATGTCATATTCATCCGTCTTATTGAAAAATGGGAGTTCAAAAATGAAAAAAACGTGAAAAAAAATGATGTTTTTGCATAATTGAATAAATATACTGAAATAATGTAGTACCTTTG
>JAIDJZ010000019.1 GCA_029051965.1 Paramuribaculum sp.
TGGCGGATTCCGCCAAGTCTCATCAGTCGCATAGCCCGCTATGCTCCTTCTTCAACTCGCGGAATCCGCTCAAAAAAACTCTCAGGCTTAATTTGATTTAAAATCAAACACTCTCTAAATTCCACAAAAAATACAGATTATTCCGATATCCTAAAAGTAGTTGATGCACTGAATGAAAATGGCATTACGAAATTCAGGCTTTCAAGCACATTGTCGGAGATGGATTATTCGAATTAATCTTTCAGTTTCCTAATCTTTGCAGTTGTCTGCCTCAGAGCGCTCTTCAGACCGGGAGAGAGCGACTGATATGACAACATTTCAAGATGCTGCTCCAGTTCGGCAAGCAGCTCGGGATAGTGCCGGCACATACTGAATGCTGCATAAATGCAGAAACATCTGATCGCATATGGTTCGCATTCCGAATTTATTTTCGACATACAGAAGTCAAGAAAGTCGGTCCTTATGCTGTCAATGTCATATTCCTGCGCTCTGAGAAGCTGCAGAAGCATTCGCTTTTTCCCGGTGTCGGTTTCGTCCAACAGCAAATCAATCATGCTGTCGCGTAGAGACCAGAGCCATTCCGAGTCTGATTGCGGCAGATGTGTCATTGCCCAAAGCGCGTTCAGACTTGTGAGCCTGTCGCCGGAACGAACAAAATCCCACAAGCGGGAAAGGTTGTCCGGATCACCGGATGCCCAGGATACGATATCTTTGATCTGCGGCAGATTGATACGCTGTGACAGCAGTTCTTCGATGTTCATTGCAGCTCTCTGATGTCGGGATTGATCGAGATCAGCTGCGCGATGAATCCGTCGCGGTCTCTCGGAGAGATTTCAACCGGGGCACAGCTTTTCAGGACTGAACGATCGACAAAGGTGATAGATACCCGAAGATGGGACATGCCGGCAGTGGCAAGGTAGCCAGTTGTCTTTTTTACGTCCCTGATTTTAGAGACAGGCAGGCGCGTCGGCCGAAAAAACTGATATATGACAAGATCATCGCCATCAATCTCATACCAACATCCAAACATGAGCAAAGCGTAAAGCAATGTCGTGCTGCAGCAGACAAAAATCACATACCACCATGACATTCCGCAGGCCGACAGCCAGATGACAACAAGGAAGCCAAGCGTTACAAGCCAGACCCACCAGTCAATTTTAGAGCGATAGACAGTTTTCATCAGAACGGGTTTACTTTACCGAATAGATTTCCGGCTTTTACAGCCTTACGATAAGCTCGATAGCATTTGAAGACTATGGCAAATACAATAGTGACAGAAAACAACTGCCACCACTCGGAAGTGCCTGCGACGACATTAATAGCGCGGGAAATAACCGATGCGAACGTTACGACACTAATCGCAAGCCAGATGTTTCGTTTTGTCTTGTTTGAAAGCATAAAGAACTCTTTTTGATATAAGTAAGAGAGTGTTTGGATTTAAACCGTGCGAACAATAAAGAATGAACGGTAGAATCTTCACTACTTACTTATGACGCAAAAACCGCAAAGAAATTACACGGATAAAGGAAAAAAAGTTATATTTGCCGCGAAATTACAGACTATAACCATGAAAATTAAGCTATTGGCGGGCGCGTTTCTGGCTCTGACAACAGCCGGGCTGTCCGCACAAACTCCGGAAATGATAGCGAAAAGGGGGCTGCCTGCGGAGGCTATGCCATTTATTCTTGATTCGCATGTGTATATTCAGGGCGTGGCAATGGACACGATCCCGATGTCGCTTATCTATGATACAGGTGCAGACCGGCTGTATCTCGATAAGGACTATGTCGATATGTCGACGTTCGGCCAGTTGCCATTGAAGAAAGGCAAAGCCAGAATGGGCGGTGCGGGCAACGACGGTGTGCAAACGATTCCGGTCATTATCGATTCAATCCCGCTGAAGATCGGAAGCGTTGACTATAAGGAGCATATAACGCCGATTATCAATCTGCGCGAGATTCTGGGGCGTCATGCCGACGGAAAGATAGGCAACAATGCCGTTTTCGATCATCCGCTGATGGTCAATTATTCCGACGGTTACCTGCTTCCACTCGACAGCATAACACCTACAATTCTCGAGGGATATACGCGACTGCCAGCAAAGTTCAATGATAACCGCATCGATATTGAA
>JAIDJZ010000190.1 GCA_029051965.1 Paramuribaculum sp.
CGCCTCGATTAGTCTTGCATCCTCAGCCTCTCCGGACGAAAATATTATTATTCCTAAGGCTGCTGTCAGAAGCAATGATCCCACCACCCACAAAACAACGGGCAGCAGCTTGCGGTTTTTCTTGCCGGACCTGACATCGCCTGATGAAATTATACGGATTTCATCATCATTTATGTCGCCATGTCGATTACTCATCTTGTAGCCTCCTTTTCCAAAAGATCTTTCAATGCCTTCAATGCTTCCCTGGATGCCGACACCTCATGATGAAAAGTGCGACAGTCCGACAACTTCATTTTTTGTCGGACAGGATTAATGTAAGCGATGAAATCACGATTAACAATCAAGCTTTTACCGATGCGGATAAAGCGATTGTCATCACTCTCCAGCATCTCGGCTATACGCCGTTCGATCTGCCCTAACTGCATGGTCAGAACAAAGCTCTCACCATCGGCCAACGTTATGACCGAATAATTCCCATCGGCTGTGATATAGACAACCGTATCGGAAGGCACACGGACAATCTCCGTGGACGTAGTGAAAACAAGGCGTTTATCCATAAGCTTTACAACGCAAATTTACACATTTTCCACCACCTTTGCCAAAGTTTACGCCGATGTTTTTTCATGTTTATGCCGGGACCTTATTATTTTTGCACACCGGGACATATTTCAGTCGGACTCCCCCCTGCCCCCCCGCAGACATGTTTAAAAATGTTTAATCCGGCCATTAGCTTGCAGATTAGACGGAATCTGGTTAACTTTGTCAAGTCATTCCGGCGGGATACCGAGGCCGCGCGCGTCGACTCCCCCTCACCCGCCATTCCATTCATAAGCTCAATCTCATAAAATGAAAAGGAAAATCATTTCGCTCCTCATAGCCATCGTCGCCATCGCTTCAGCTTCAGTCGCCAACGCACAGTTCCGCTACGGAGCAATGGTCGGAGGCGACATAACAACCCTCCGCTTCAAACAGGACCTCATCGACATCGACAAAAGCGCCGGCTATTCCGCTGGTGTGGTCGGCGAACTGATGTTTCCCGGAATCGGCTTCGGCGTTGACTTCGGACTCTACTACGAACAGCGTGGCGCAACTCTCCACCTCGGAAGCCGTGAACTCTGGGCTTCGCAAGGCTACGGCACAGACCGATCCTACCTCCACTATCTCGTCATCCCGTTCCATCTCCGCTACAAATACACCAACCTCAACGGTTTCGAGGACATTCTGGCTCCGTTTGCCTATGCAGGTCCGTCCGTAGGACTGCTCGTCGGACACAGCAAGATCGACTGCCTCTCATATCCTTTCGGAGAACTGGGTGTTGACTTCGGAATCGGTGCGGAGATCAAGCGCAACTGGCAGGTTTCAGCCGGCTACACCCTCGGTCTGACCTACGCCCTCAAAGACAAAATCCTGACCAACTACTCTGCCCGCAACTCGACATGGAACCTGCGGGTGACCTACTTCTTCTGACAACAATCGACAGAACATAGAGCGGTGTGGCTGACTTCAATGCTTCAGCCACACCGCTCTGTTTAATTCCGCCTCTACTTTGAGGCTGCCGCCTGCTCTTGCGTCGGGACAAACGCCCCACGCAGTCCGGCAACGTCAAGCCCCGACGGGCTGTTGTAAAGCCGCAGCCGCAGCTTCGGCGCGACAACTGCCAAATGCTCGAAAATCTCGCTCTTGACTGCCTCATAGGCCGTCCATGCCGTTGTCGTATAGCAATAGATCTGCAGCGTCATCCCCTCATTGCTCGGACCCGTTATGTTGACGAGGATCTGCTGGTCAGTCGCAATCTTAGGATGATGGATCAGATAGTAGCACATGTAAGCCCTGAGCAGTCCGAGATTCGTCTCAGTCGAGCCGTTGACGACAGCCACCCCCGGATTGTAGTCCTGCCCGTTAGCCTTAAAATTACTGATATAGTCCGACATCCCCGGCAACGTTGCGGCCGCAGCCAGAATCCCTTCATCGGCAGCCACAACCGAATCGACATCGACATTGATCGTCTTGCTGATCAGACGCCAGCCCGCATCGGTCATGCCCCGCCAGTTCTGAAACGACGTACTGATAAGCGTATACGGCGGCAGCGTCACTATCGTATTGTCCCAGTTCTGAACCTTCACAGCCGTAAGCGAGACGTCAATCACGATTCCGTTGGCAATCGTCGACGGCACGACGATCCAGTCGCCCACCCTCAGCATATCGTTCTGCGAAAGCTGGATTCCGGCGACAAACCCGAGAATACTGTCTTTGAAAATCAGCATCAGGACAGTCGCGAAGGCGCCGAGACCCGTCAGCAGCGCAACCGGCGACTTGTCGAGAAGGATCGAACCGATAACGATGACAGCGATAATCCACACAAAACCGTTACACACATCAAGAATCCCCTTCAGAGGCAGATTCTTCGTGTTTTCGCGCTGATTGAAACGCGTCCACAGAAATGTATTGATGACGATAAATGAAAGCGCAAACGTTATCACCGTATAGATCTCTATGCCAAGACGCACCAGATGGAGCACTCCCGACTGGCTGTCGAACGCAAACGGAATCAGACCCATGATCACCAGCGGAGGAATCACATGGCTGCATCGGCTCAGCACATGAAACCTCAGCATATCCTGCGTAAAAGGTGTCTTGCGCCACTTGACCAGACGACGCGAGAACCAGAGCACGATCTTGCGGCAGACCCAGCCGATTGCAAGTGCGACAACGACGATCAAAGCGATATAGACACCCTCCTCGAGCGTCCGGTCGCGCCCCAGGCCGGCCCAGTCGAGAAATCGGTCAATATGGACCAGAAGCCACGCGGCTACAGCATGTGTAGGGATAATTTCACAAAACATAATGACAGAATTATTTCATTGACGGATATGCGTTTTCTGTCACTATAACATCCTCCCGCAGCAAATGGTTTCGCCAGCCCCCGTCGAAGAGTCAAAGCGTCGAACCGATCACCAGCAGCGCGAGCGACACCATCAGAACCGTCAGATCAACAAGCTTTGCCCTGACATTGCGCTCATGCAGAGCGACAACCCCATAGACAAACGGCACGATCACACTCCCCCGCCGGATCATCGAGACAATCGAGATCATCGAATCCGGAAGCGAAAGAGCATGAAAATAAGCGATATCCGCCGCCGTCAGAAACAGCGGAATGAAAAGAATCGACCATCGCCAGCTGAACCGGGCGCCCCCGCCTCCGCGCCTGACAATGCGACGCAGAATCAATATCGCACACCCCATCAGCAGACACTGATACAGCGAATACCACGCCTGCACCTCCAGAGGATCGAACCGCTTCAGCAGATACTTGTCATAGAGCGCGCTGACAGCCCCCATCACAGCGGCAGCGATCGAAAGCATGATCCAGCGCGAACCCCGGAACGAGAACCCCTCGCGGCTGCCGATCCTCGAAATGAAAAAGAGTGACGCAAACCCGAGCAGAATCCCGACCCACTGAACCCAGTTGAGACGCTCCCCGAAAATAACGACAGCCCCGAGAAGCACCATGACAGGACGCGAGGCATTGATCGGCCCCTGAATCGTCAGCGGCAGATGCTTGATAGCGAAATAGCCGGGCAGCCACGACAGAAGCACGATGACTGCCTTCGCTACAATAAGCCCGTGACCCGCGGCTGTCCCGTCAAGGCCCACAGAACCGCGGAGCAATCCGCCGACAATCACCGGCGACATCAGAAGAGCTCCGAAAACCGTGTTGAGAAGCAACACGGCAAGCACATCATTGTCGCGCACCGACAGTTTCTTCATAATGTCATAGAAACCGAGACACAGTGCCGACACAAGAGCAAAACCTACCCACATAACTTTTTCATTATTTTTTCATTTTCCGCAAACTGCCGGGCTCCCGCTTTCGCAGGGCCCGGCAGTATATGGATCTCTGAAATTTTGCCGCCGCTTATCGGGCCGGTCCCATTTCAAACACAATCTCGCCGCCTTTCATGATATCATCGTGGTCGATAAACATCTTGTCATAAGGCTTGCCATTGAGCGTGATCGAACGGATATACTTGTTTTCAGGCGAATTGTTTTTCGTCTTGACAACAAAACGTCCGCCAGGAACCGCGATTTCTGCATTGTCGAAAATCGGCGAGCCGAACCAGTAGCGGGCTCCGGCAGGCTCGACAGGATAGAATCCGAGCGACGAAAGAATATACCATGCCGACATCTGACCTGCATCCTCATTTCCGGCAAGACCGTCGGGAATAACAGTGTACATCTCGTCAAGCACCTGACGCACACGGTCAGCAGCCTTCTCAGGCTCGCCAAGCATCGTGTAGAAATAGATGATGTGGTGCGACGGCTCGTTGCCGTGGACATACTGGCCGATAAGACCCGTGATGTCGGGAGAAGCATTGTCGCCGGTCAGCTCCGAGGAAGCCGTAAACAGCGAATCGAGATTCGCCACCGTTGCCTCACGCGAGCCGAACAGCTCGATCAGACCGTCCAGATCCTGCGGTGCAAGCCAGGTATACTGCCACGCATTGCCCTCGCAGTAGTCATCCTCGCGGTGTGTTGTCGCATTCGGATCGAAAGGCGTACGCCACGAACCGTCCGACATTTTGCCGCGGGCAAATTTTGTTGTCGGATCGAAATAATTGCGATACGAGTGGCTGCGTTCCGTAAAGACTCGTGCATTCAGAGTGTCGCCCATCGCCTCTGCCGCGCGGGCCACTGCTCCGTCGGCAATCGCATACTCAAGATCATACGCGATGCTTTCAAGCATCTTGTCCGAAGGAATGAATCCGTACTGCTGACGCAGCAGACCGCCGCGCGCCGTATCGGCCGCTGTCTTCAGAATAGCCTTATAGGCCTTCTCGCGGTCAATGCCCTTCTGATTCTTGACAATCGCATCAGCCACGGGGATGATGCCGGGATTGCCGACCATACAGTCGGTCTCATTGCCCCAGAGATGCCAGACCGGCAGACGGCCCTGCTCATCGCAGATTGCCACCATATTGTTGATCATGTCTGCATTGCGCTCAGGGTGAAGAATGCTCATAAGCGGCATCTGCGCGCGATATGTGTCCCAGAGCGAATAGATCGTATAAGCCGTCATATCCGGATTGTGGTAGACCTTGTCGTCCGCGCCGCGATAGTGACCGTCTGCATCCGAAAACGTTGCCGGAACGATCATAGTGTGATAGAGAGCTGTGTAGAACTTCGTCAGAGCATCCTGATCATCAGTCTCGACTTTGACTCTCGAAAGCTCCTTGTTCCACTCCTTCGAGGCGCTCGCTACAGTCGAATCGAAATCCCAGCCGGGCATTTCCGCTGCAAGGTTAGCCTCCGCGCCCTCGATTGAAACCGGAGAGATTGCCACCTTCACGAGAATCTGCTCGCCCTCTTTCGTCTTGCCGAAATTGACACGCGCATACATGTCATTCTTTCCTTTCAGCTCGAACGACTTGAAATTCTTCGAGAATTCCGCAACGAAGAAAACACGCTGGTTCTTGGCCCATCCCTCGGAATAACGGTAACCGACAACACGGTTCTTACCGACGGCCTTCATCATCGTGCCCGTCGACTTGTCCCAGCAGCCGCCGTTTTCAAGATCAATGACAATAGCCGCATCCTTGCCTTTCGGGAAAGTATAGCGGTGGACACCTACGCGGTTTGTAGCCGTCAGCTCCGCCAGAATCCCGTAGCGCGTCAGCGGAACGGAGAAATATCCCGGAGTGGCAACCTGCTTCTGACGGTCGGCATAGCTCCAAAGACCCGACTTCGGATCATCCT
>JAIDJZ010000191.1 GCA_029051965.1 Paramuribaculum sp.
ATACATCGTCAATGAGGTACAGGATGTATACCGCATGCAGGGTGTGAAGATCAACGACAAGCACTTTGAGGTAATCGTGCGCCAGATGATGCGCAAGGTCAACATCATTGATCCGGGAGACACCGGTTTCCTCGAACAGCAGATCGTCGACAAGCGTGCGTTCCTTGACGAAAACGACCGTATCTGGGGCAAGAAGGTGGTTACAGACGCCGGCGACAGCGAGACTGTCAAACCGGGTATGGTCATTACTGCCCGCAAGCTCCGCGACGAGAACTCGGCACTCAAACGCCGCGACCTCCGTCAGATCGTTGTTCGCGATGCTGTTCCTGCTACCTCGGAGCAGATTCTCCAGGGTATCACCCGTGCGGCTCTCCAGACCGGAAGCTTCATGTCGGCGGCTTCTTTCCAGGAAACCACCAAGGTGCTCAACGAGGCGGCTATCAACGGAAAGACCGACTATCTCGAGGGAATGAAGGAGAACGTTATCTGCGGTCACCTGATCCCTGCCGGTACAGGTCTTCGCGATTACGAGCGTCTGATTGTCGGTTCGAAGGATGAGCTCGCAGGCCTCCTCGATCCTGAGGCTCTCGACGGCGAGATCATTGCCGACGCAATGGCTTCAAAGAACTGAGAAAGATCCAGTTTCTGAAATATAAGGAAAGGCTTCCCGATCGGGAAGCCTTTTTTTGATTATATTGGGTTGATTTTTCCGTGTTTTGCAGACGATGATGTCGGACGACGGTCGAGAAGGGGATTAATGGTGATGGTGGTGGTGGCGCGATGATTTGTAGTATTCATGGCGCGCTTTTTCGTATTTTTTGCGTGCTTTGACCATCTTTTTAAAACGTTTTTTCTCTTTCTTGGAGTGGTGGTGCGACGGGCGGTAGTGATGATGATGCCGTGGCCGATAATAGGGGATGTGGTAGGGGTTGCTGGTGATCTGCATTCCGGATCCTTCGGATGTGATCCAGAAATTATAGCCGACTTCAGCGGCGACTTCAATTCCACTGAGACTCATAAGGGCTATAATAAGAACGGTAAGAAGTCGTTTAAGTCTCATAGCTTGTCTGTTTAGGCGGGTTAAACGTGTGAGAACCGATGTCGTCAGCGGTTCCGGCACTGTCGGGCCGGAATGCTGCGGGAGGTCCGTTCACTTATTATTACGCTTAATGTCGCCTAAAGGTTCAAATTTCTATGAGGGTGTGCCGCGTGACGGCTGCGCGGTTCAATCCTGAGCAGAATCAGACGGGCGTTTAGCGTGGTCCGAAGATGGTCGATCCAATGCGGACGAGGGTGGCGCCGTGTGTGATGGCTATGGGGTAGTCGTCGCTCATCCCCATGCTGAGTTCGGTGAAGCCTCTGAGTTCGGGCGCGATCTGAAGGATCTGCCGGCGGAGATCTTCAACGTGTGCGAAGTCGCTGTCGATGCGGGCTGTGTCGTCGGTGTTCGAGGCCATGGCCATAAGGCCGCAGATGTGGGTTGCTTTCAGCTGCTCGAAGCGTCGGGTTGTGAAGTAGTCGATTATTTCGTCGGGCGAGAATCCGAATTTGGTTTCTTCGCGTGCGACGTGGACCTGAAGGAGGACGTTGATGGTGCGTCCCTGGCGTTCGGCCTCGCGGTCGACAGCGTCAAGGAGTCTGAGTGAGTCGATGCTCTCGATCATGGAGGCGACGCTCACAACGGGTTTGATTTTGTTGGTCTGGAGGTGGCCTATGAAGTGCCACGAGATGTCGGACGGGAGTGCTGCCGCTTTGGCGGAGAGCTCCTGGGCCCGGCTTTCGCCGAAGATCCGCTGTCCGGCCTGGTATGCTTCGCGGATGGCGGTTTCGGGGTGGAATTTTGAGACGGCCACCAGCCGGACCCCTTCAGGAAGGGTCTGACGGATGGCCGAAAGCTGTTGCGCGATGTGGTTCATCAGTTTTCAGACGGGAGATTTCCGAGTTCGGCGTCGTAGACGTCCATAAGAGGTGTTTCATTGAGCGAGACGAGTTCGAAGTCGCCGAGTGTTCCTTTCATGCCGTCCATGAAATTGTCGAAAGCGTTTTTGAAGTCGCTTCCGGCAACGAGCATCTGCGATACGGATTTTTTCTCGGCGCCGGTTTTTTCATCGATGGTGATGAAGGCTACTTTTGCGAGATACCATTTGTCGGCTGTGTCGTCGCGGAAGATTTCAGAGATTTTGGTGCGCTTGACTGCGCTGACAGAGAAGTCTCCAGAGATGAACGGTGTCATTTCCTTGATGATACGGGCTTCTGCTTCGGTGAATGAAAGGGCGTCGATGAGATAGGGTTCGTTGACCTTTTTCATCATTCCGTTTTCCATCACTTTATCATATCGGATTTTGCATTCAAACCAGTTTGCCATGAGTGTAAATTATGTATGTTGGTTGAGGATTAATATTAATACTGAGTAAGAAACAGGAGTGCAAAGTTAGCGATTTTTTGCTGAGCCCGGTCATCCGGTCGTGTGATTTAATTATAAAAATTCTTATCGCGGGGATCGTTGACGTTTTGCCGAGGAGTAGATTCCGAAGGCAGTCACGATGATGAAGCATATGAGCGGAAGTGAGAAGGAGACGTTGACTGCGGCCATGTTTCCGATTCGTCCGAGGTCGATTATCATTCCCTGGAGGGGTGGCATCAGTGCGCCTCCGACGATGGCCATGACGAGAAATGCGGCTCCGAGCGAGGTGTCGCGTTCGTCGACGTTTTCAAGAGCGATTCCGTAGATGCTCGGAAACATGATCGACATGAATGCGCTGATCGCAACGAGACATCCCAGTCCGGCATTGCCTTCGATCGAGATTGCGCCGACGGTGCATAGGGCGGCCATGATTCCGAAGATGGTCAGCAGGCGTGGCGCGGGGATGTATTTCATGCAATATGTGCCGATGAAGCGGAACGATAGAAAACCTGCCATGGCGCAGATGTTTAAGTTCTGAGCGGTCGCTTTGTCGATTCCGAGGTTGTCGGCATACTGGATTATGAATGTCCAGACCATGATCTGTGCGGCTACATAGAACATCTGTGCGACTACGCCGAAGCGATAGGTTATGTTGCTCCAGAGGCGTCTGAGGGTTTCGGAGGAGCTGACTTTTTTCCCGTTGTGGTCGGTCCGGGGCATTTTGGTCAGGGCAATGACGGCGAAGATTACCAGCACGACGAGTCCGAGGGCTGCGTAGGGGTCGCGGATGACGGCGAGGTCGTGGAGGCGTATGTCGGCTTTTTCAGCTTCTGAGAGCGAGTTGAAGATTATCTGTCCGGCTGCGTCGCGACGGTCAGAAATGAGGTTCGGGAGGACGATGAGCGAGGCTACGGCCATTCCCGAGAGAGAGCCGAGGGGGTTGAACGATTGTGCGAGGTTCAGGCGTCGTGTCGCTGTCTGTCGTGCGCCAAGCGATAGGATGAAGGGGTTGGCCGTCGTTTCAAGAAAAGCCAGTCCGAATGTCAGAATGTAGAGGGAGATGCAGAAAAAAGAAAACATCTGCCATTGGGCGGCCGGAATGAAGAGGAATGCTCCGAGCGCATAGAGTGCGAGTCCGAGGAGAATGCCGCTTTTATAGCTGTATTTCCGGATGAACAGGGCTGCCGGAACGGCCATTGTCGCATATCCGCCATAGAAGGCAAACTGGATCATTGAGGCTTTGGCGGCCGATAGCTCCATTACTGTCTGGAAGGCTGCGACCATCGGGTTGGTTATGTCGTTGGCGAAGCCCCACAGGGCAAAAAGGATCGTGATGAGCACGAAGGTCAGCTTATAGTTCTTGCCGATCAGCGGAGTTTTGTTCTCTGCAGTGGCGAATGTTTTCTTTTCTGGCATTAAACAGGTGTGTTATTGGTTTTGTAAAAATGGATTGATAGGAGTCGGGGGTTGCCGGTCAGATGGTCCGGGCCTGGGTCATCAGGTTGCCGATGGCTGTGGCTTCGGCGGGTCCGGCGGTTACTTTGCGTCCGGTCATTTCCTCGGTCAGCCGGTTGAGAAGTCTGTTGCGGGATCCTCCTCCGATTATGTGGAGACGGCTGATCCGGCGTCCGGTCGCGGCTTCCATTTCGTCGAGGCCGCGGCGATAGCGCGCTGCGAGCGACTGGAGCACTGTCCTGACAGTCTCTCCCTGGCTTTCCGGGGCTTTGAGTCCGTTGTCGCTGCAGTAGCGGAGGATCTTCTGCTGCATGTCGCCGTGGGCGGCAAATTCGGGATCGTCGACATCAATGATTGTGTCGGTGTCGGCTTTTTCCGCCATTTCGACCAGCGATGGATAGTCGCATGGCAGATTCTGCCGGCTCCATTGCTCCACGAGCTGCTGGAGAATCCAGAGTCCTGTGATGTTCTGCAGGAAGAGGATTCCGTCGGTGCCGCCTTCGTTGGCGTAGCCTGCGGCAGCCGCCTCCGGAGTGGTGACGGGAGAGGGGAGTCCGATTCCGAGCAGCGACCATGTTCCGGAGCTGAGAAATGCTGTCCGGTCGTCGAGGGTTATGGCGTTGACTGCGCTGGCTGTGTCATGCGATCCGACAGCGATGATCTTCACGTCGGGATGCAGTCCGGTCGCTTCGGCGATTCCGGGAAGAATCGTTCCGATGACTTCGCCGGGGCGTACGATCGGGCAAAAGATCGATTCGGGTATGGCGAGCTGTTTCATCAGATCTCGGTCCCATTGTCCTGTCGCGGCATCGAGAAGCCCGGAGGTGGATGCTATGGTGTATTCGTTGGCGGCTTTTCCGCAGAGATAGAAGTTGAAGAGGTCGGGCATGAAGAGCAGACGCTTTCCGTCGAAGGAGTATCCGTTGCTGCCCATCCACATGAGTCTGTAGAGCGAATTGATCGCGATCGGCTGAAGTCCGGTGCGGCGGTAGAGTTCGTGTGCGCCGACGATTCTCTCAGCGTCGGCGATCGATCCGTTCCAGGCGGTGTCGCGGTAGCAGAACGGGCGCACGTCCGAGAGGCTGTCGTCTTCGATCAGTCCGAAATCGACGCCCCATGTGTCGATTCCGATGCTGACGATGTTGTCGAATTCGAGGGCGGCTTTGCGCAGTCCTTCTGTCATTTCGCGGCAGAGGCGGGTGAAATCCCAGTAGAGGTGTCCGCCATCCTCGACCGGTCCGTTGGCGAACCGGTGGATTTCTTTCATCTCAATTTCCCCGGAGGGGGAGAGGGAGCCGGCGATCACACGCCCGCTCCCTCCGCCGAAATCAACGGCGATATATGTTTTTCCGGCCATTGCAGATCAGTGGCTTTTGCCGAGGAAATATTCCTCGAGGTCATCGATTTCGTCCGGTGTCAGCGGGTCGATGTCAGAACCGTTGACAACGGCTATGCGTGCCGCCATTTCGAAAAACATAGCTCGTTCGATTGCCTGGTTGAAATCCTTTCCGCAGGTGACCTGTCCATGTTTTTTGAGGATCACGGAGTTGTGGGTCGCCATTGCGCTGACAACGGCGTCGGCCAGTTCTTTCGATCCGGGCCGGAGAAAGGGGATGGCCGGAATGGTGTCTCCGACGTGGAGCGGCACTTCGGCTGTGAAGTTAAGGGTTTCGGGGAGAGAGCGTCGGCAGGCGAGGGCTGTCGCATAGGGGCTCTGGAAGTGGAGGACGACGTTGATGTCTGCACGTTCGCGCAGAACTCCGAGATGGAATGTGGCTTCCATTGTGGGTCGGACTCCATTTAGCGACGATCCGTCGGCGAGCGAAACGATGGCCACTCGGTCGGCGGTCAGTTCGGGTACCCATGAGCCGGTTCCGGAGAGAAGCACTTTGTCGCCGATGCGCCATGAGAGGTTTCCGCTTGAGCAGATTGTCAGTCCGCACTTTCCGACACGATGTGCCTGGCGGACGAATTCTTCGATATGTTGCTGTGTGATGTCAGTCATTGTTTTCGGTCGTGAGGGGATTATTTGTAGATCGGGCCATAGTTCATGCAGGCGCGGTAGTCGGAGCCTTCTTTGTCCATTCCGAATGCGTTCCATGCCGAGGGACGGAAGATGTCGTCTTCTGGAATGTTGTGCATGCAGACGGGGATGCGCAGAATCGATGCGAGCGTGATCAGGTCGCGGCCGATATGTCCGTAGGATATTGCACCGTGGTTTGCACCCCAGTTGTTCATGACTGAGTAGACGTCGCGGAAGGCGGGTTTGTCGCAGAGTCGGGGCACGAACCATGTTGTCGGCCATGTCGGGTCGGTCCGTTTGTCGAGAACCTTGTTGATTTCGGGATCGACGTCGACGGTCCATCCTTCTGCGATCTGGAGAACCGGTCCGAGGCCTTTGACCAGATTCAGACGGCTCATGGTCACAGGCATGCCGCCTTTTGTCAGGAAGTTGGACGAGAAGCCTCCTCCGCGGAAGTAGTCGCGGTTTGCGGGATACCATGTGGTTGCCTTGAGGCATGCGTCCATGTCGGCGTCGGTCATTTCCCAGGACGGTTTCATGCAGGGTTCGCCCTGAGCGTTGAGCGATGCGCCTGTCGCGTCGAGGGTGGTGGCTCCTGAGTTGATGAGGTGGATGATACCGCCCGATGCGCGTCCGGTCAGTTCCTTGCCGGTGACGCGCCGTACAGCTTCCGGACTCCAGTAGGTGCGGACGTCGGAGAACATCTGTCCGCGTCCGGTCAGCAGATGTCCGAAGAGCATTGCAACTCCGTTGCAGGCGTCGTTTTCCGTCGCGAGCACATAGGCTTCACGGATTCCGTTCCAGTCAAACGATGTGTTCAGAAGGGCTTCTGTGAAGTCTCCGTTCGGTTTCCAGTCGGTCCACTGCCGCTGGCCCTGGAATCCGCCTGCGATAGCGTTGTGGCCGAGAGCTTCTTCCTTGAATCCCATTTCCTTGAGTCTGGGATTTCCGTTCATCAGGTCGCGGACGATAAGAGTCATCTTGACGATAAACTCCCAGTCGGCGTCTTTCTGCTGGCGTGTCTTTGCCTTTTCGGGAGAGTTGGCGATGTCGTCGCCTTCGTTTGTCTTGCAGTGTTTTTCGGTCCAGGCCATTGCTTTGGCAAATTCTTCCTGATCGAAGATTCCTTCTTCCATGCGGCGCAGGATTTCGGTCTCATCGACGCTCTCATTGCGCATTCCGAGATATTCCTGGAAGAAGTCGGGGTTGACGATCGATCCGGCGATGCCCATGCACATCGATCCGATCGAAAGATAGCTTTTCCCTCTCATACACGCAACGGCGACTGCCGAACGGGCAAAGCGCAGCAGTTTTTCGGCAACGTCTGCGGGGATGGTGTTGTCGTCGAGGTCCTGCACGTCGCGTCCGTAGATTCCGAATGCCGGCAGCCCTTTCTGGGCATGTGCTGCGAGGACTGCTGCCAGATATACGGCTCCGGGACGTTCGGTCCCGTTGAATCCCCAGACGGCTTTGGGCCAGTAGGGGTTCATGTCCATAGTTTCTGATCCGTAGCACCAGCATGAGGTCACGGTTATAGTTGCTCCGACGCCTTCGCGTTCGAATTTTTCCGCACAGAGGGCTGTCTCTTCGACACGTCCGATAGTTGAATCGGCAATCACACATTCAACCGGCGTTCCGTCGGGGTAGCGGAGGTTTGAGCTGATCAGTTCGGCTACGGCTTTCGCCAGGGCCATTGTTTTGTCTTCTAATGATTCGCGAACGCCTCCCTGGCGACCGTCGATGGTCGGACGGATTCCGATTTTCGGATAAGTTTTCATGATCTATGATTTGAATTGAGTAATAGTGAATTTGATCAGGTTGATTCTCTTTACCGGCAGCCCGGATGGCGGGGCCGGATTCTGTTGTCGGCCGGAATCGATACGGCCGAGCGATATTTTTTTCAAATTTACGAGAAAAGATTTGGAAATCGGCAACTGTTCGGAAAAAAAAACGTTGCGCGGGACAGAAACCGGATTCAGATGGAGTGTGAAGTTGTGCGGATTCGGGAAGAAAAAGAATTTTTTATTTGGAAAATTCGAAAATAAGGGCTAACTTGCGGTTGGAAGCATTCCGGTAAAAAAAAGAAACCCGACAATCCGACAGCCATGATTACGAAGTTTCTGAAATATCTGCTTTCCGAACAGGGGCTTTCGCCTCTAACGGTTGAGGCTTACGGACGCGATCTGCGCCAGTGGGCTGACTATGCGACCGGCGGGGGACGTTATGAATTGCGCCCTGAGACAGCCTCGCTCAATGATTTGCGACTGTGGCTCGCTGATGTTTCCCGAAAGGGAGCCTCGCCGCGCACGATCCGTCGGAAGGTTCAGTCGCTGAGGGGGTTCTTCAACTATCTTATGAGATTTCACGGACTGTCGGACAATCCGGCAGCCGAGCTGACGGCTCCGCGGGCTCCGCGTAATCTTCCGGTCTATGTCCGCACGGAAGAGACTATGGCGATGCTTGATGCGGAGGAGTCCTGTGGCGACGGTTCGTTTGAATCAGCCCGCAATCTGCTGATTATTGATCTGCTATATTCGACCGGGCTGCGGTGTTCGGAGCTGATCGGTCTGCGCGACTGTCATGTCGATACGGTCAAGCGTGAACTAAAAGTGGTCGGAAAGCGTAATAAAGAGCGTATAGTTCCTTTTGGTTACGAGCTCTCTGAAATGATTGACCGCTATCGATCGCTCCGTGACGAGGCTGTCGGTTTCACGACCGAATTTCTTTTCGTCCGTCAGGATGGACGCCCTCTCTATCGCAAGATGGTCTACAATGTTGTCCACGGGGCAATGGAAGGGCGGGTCCACGCGTCGCGGCTGAGTCCCCACGTGCTTCGCCATTCGTTTGCGACGGATATGCTCAATTCCGGAGCGGAACTGACGTCTGTCCAGCAGCTACTCGGTCACTCTTCACTCTCGACAACACAGGTATATACACATATAT
>JAIDJZ010000192.1 GCA_029051965.1 Paramuribaculum sp.
GGGGTGGATGACGTTGACGGGGAGCTTTACGAGCGGCTCGATGGGGGATGTGTCCTTGATTGTCAGGGTGTAGAAGTGGCGGTCGTCGGCATTGTCGTCAGCTCCGTTTTTCGAGGGTGCGGGAGCGGGGATGATCGAAGGCATGATTCCGGAGAGCACCGATCTGCAGATGCGTGGGAGTGCCGACAGGCGGTAGTTGCCTTCGATCAGACCGTCGGCCACATCGGAGTTGAGCCATAGCTGATTGAACCCGTCGTTGTGGGTCAGCTGGAAGTCGAAATCCTGAAGATAGATTGCTGCGTCGTCCGATCCGTACTGGAGATCATCGATGTCGATCTGTCCGGACAGGTGGTCGATGTCCGGTCCGGAGACTTCTCCAATGCAGAACACCGAGAAGCGGCGTTCGGGATGGGATGGGTCGATGTTGAACAGAGCCGGTTCGATGTCGCGGGCGGCCAGGTTGAGGTAGATTTTCTTTTCCGGGCCGTCGACGGTCGCTTTTGCGTCGAGGTCGATCATGACTCCGGGATTGTCGACGGCGAGCGAGCCGGCGTAGGTGCTTCCTTCTGCCTGTGCCCGGGCCGAGATGTCGGTGAAGTGATGTTGACTCCAGACGATGTCCTTTATGAAAGCTTTTGCCGATCCTTCCGGTCCGGAAGATGGCAGGGCGATGTCGTAGTCGAGCGTGGCAGTCAGGTTTCCGAGGCGCTCAATCGGACCGGAGATGCCTTCGGTCAGACGTGCGCCGCTGAAAGAGTCGAGGGTTATTTTTCCGGCGAAAGCGGGGACTTGTCCGAAAGAATAGGTTGAGGTCAGATCAATATCGCCCGGGAGCGCTTTGATGGTTGCGCTGATGTCGCCGGAGGCGAGCATGCCTGAAACAGATCCGGCAACTGTGGCGGTTCCGAGATTTGAAATGATGCTTGCGCTGTCCGGCTTCAGCGAGCCGAAGCGGTTCAGGAGATCGACGGCTTTCGGGGCGTTGACTTCGAGGGCTAATTCCGGAACGTCGACCGTCATCTCTTTCGGCACGAGATAGCCGGATGCCGAGCCGGTCAGTTTCAGAGAGAGTCCGTAGGAGGTGTTGATGTCGAGCCGGTCGATGCGGAGTTCGTTTTTTGTGGCTTCAGCGCGCAGATCGGTGTAGAGGGTAAGGTCGAGTCCTTTGAGCCGCGGTTCGAACGGGACGAGGTCGGCGGCGCCGATGTAGCTGCCTTTGCGGATGTCTATGGCCACGGGAGTCTCGCTCCAGAGTCGTTTCAGTTCGTCGAAGCTGTTGTAGTCGAGTCTGATGTCGTTGAATCCGATGTGTGACGCGGCAAGGTCGATTGTGAGCTTTTCGGCTGTCGATCCTTTTGAGGTTATGTGGAACAGACCGGAAACGTTGTTGATCTTCAGTCCGGCCCGTTCGCAAAGCGAGAGGCGCCGCAGGTCGATTATGAAGTCGTCGTTTTTTATCTGCGGGGCAATGATGTCGGCTCTCAGCGACCGGACCGATATGTGGTTGGGATCGAAGCGCGAGGAGTCGGCCGGTGCTGACAGAAGATCGTAGGAGAATGAGGAATTGCGGATGACAACGGTGTTTATCCGCAGGTCGAAGCGTGTCGGCGGTTTGTTTTTGTCCTTTGGCTTGAGGGCGTCGATGATCGGCTGGATGTTGAGCGGCGACGATGGCGTCGCTTTTGAGAGGCGGGCGTCGAGGCCTGAAAGTTCGGCATAAGTGATGATGATTTCGCCTCTCGCCAGAAGATCGGGCAGCGAGATGCCTGCGCCGAGACGGTTGACTGTAACGGCTGGATTTCCGTTTGCGTCGCTGACGGAGACGTCGTGGAGCGACAGCCGGTTGAACGGAACGATGGAAATGCCTTTGATCCGGACATCTACGGTCAGCAGTCGGCTCAGCTCTTTTTCTGCGACAGCGGCTATTTCGTCCTGTACGGAGGGCAGAGAGAGTGCGACATATAGCCCCGCCGGAAGAACGAAGATGAGCACAACAAGCACCATGAGCAGTGTGCGCAGAATCTTATATGGCCATTTTACGAATTTCTTCATCATCAATTTGCAAATTTACGCAAAATTCGGAGAAATGGCTGTGTCGTGGAGCTGAAAACTGGGGCAGAGAATGCGGATATTGGAAAAATTTACCATCTTTATTGCTGATGCCGGCTGACGCGGTCCGGTTTGCAATAAAGGTGGAATAAGGTAGCCCGGATAATCCGGGAGACTGTTTTTTGGTGTTGTTTACCGGCTCTGAACAAACAAGGGGGGGTAATTTAAGTGAAATTAACAGGTGCGCCGCCTAATATGTAAGCAGAGGGAGATGGGGTGTGTCGGGCGGTTAGTGTGGGGAGGCGGCGATTTGAAGGAGGGTGGAGCAGTCGGGGAGTTTTTCGGGAGAGTAGGCATGGGTGATTGTCAGGTCGGGACCGGAGATGTAGAGGCGGGGGAGTCCCGAGGAGGCGAAAAGTTCGTAGATTTCGCG
>JAIDJZ010000193.1:0-27133 GCA_029051965.1 Paramuribaculum sp.
GAGATCGGGCTGTTCTTCCGGAACGAGGATCGATTCGAGAGTTGAAAGTTTCGAAACTTCTTTGGTGCGGAAGTTGGCGGGTTCGTCGAGCACGAGACCGTCGCGGTTACCGAGGATGTTGGTTGAGAACCATCCTGACAGACCGAGGCAACGAGTGCCGATGATGGGGGCGAAACCTGATTTAACAAGAGTCTGTCCGGTCTTGAAGTCTTTACCGGCGATAGGCATCTTGGTCTGTTCCGAAAGTTCCCACATTGCGGGAATGTCGACAGTTGTGTTGGGAGCACCCATGATGAAGGGAGCACCTTCTTTAAGAGCTGCGTAGGCATAGCACATCGAAGGAGCGATGTGTTCCTTGTCGTCAGCTTTCATTGCGGCTTCGAGCGATTCGACTGTAGCGTGGATCTTGTCGTCAACCGGCACATATACTTCAGTAGAAGCAGCCCAGAGCACTACAACGCGGTCGCAGCCGTTCTTTTCCTTGAAGTCGCGGATATCTTTGCGGAGGTTTTCAACCATTTCCCAGCGGGTAGCATCCTTCATGATGTTTTCTCCGTCGAGACGCTTTGCATAGTTGTGGTCGAAAGCGGCCTTCATCGGTTTGATGGCTTCGAGCTCATCTTTGACCGGATTGATGTCTTTTTCTTTGAGAACTTCAGCGTTGATGGCGCTTTCGTAGGCGTTGGCAGGATAAACGTCCCATGCTCCGAAGACGATGTCATCGAGTTTTGCGATAGGCGCGATTTCGTCGTATTTCAGATATTTTTTGTCAGCACCTTTGCCAACACGGATTTTGTCATATTGGGTCATCGAGCCCACGGGCTTGGAAAGACCTTTGCGGGCCATAAGCACGCCGGTCATGAATGTTGAAGTAACGGCTCCGAGTCCAACTACGAGGACGCCGAGTTTACCTTCTGCAGGTTTTACGTCAGTTGCCTTCATAAATTTAAATTGATAGTATATATTTTGTTCTATTTTAAGGTTAAAAGCCGACTGGCTTTAGTTGTGCCCGAGAAAAGAGCGTGTAAAAGTACGCTATATAATCCAATTGCAAAAATTTTATACTTTAATATTTTCTTATTTTTGTTACTGTTGTTTAAAAACAGCGCAATTAGATGTGATTTTAGTTTGCAAACGTTAAAAACTGGCGCGTTTTTGTTAATGGTTTATAATGCTACGTCGAGAACTTCATTAAGTCTTTTTATCATCGATGGGTCCTCTGCGGCATCTTCTTCGGCTGTCCAGCCTTTGCCTTTGAGCCAGGCGGTCGGACATCCGATCGATCGGGCGGGAAGTATGTCTTTTTTGAGGCTGTCGCCGATGACAAGCACTTCTTCAGGCTCATAGCCGAGTGCGACGACTCCGAGGCGGAAGATGGTCGGATCAGGCTTGCGGATTCCGACAACGGCGCTTTCGATGATTCCCTTGAAATAACGGCGCAGATCGAAGTCCCGCAGTACGGAATCGACGTTGCCGTAGAAGTTGGAGACGAGCATCATCGGGTAGCGTGATGCGAGAATCTCGAGTGTGGGCCGAGCCTCTTCGATCGATTCGCGGGCTGCGTTGTAGCAGTATCCGGCTATTGGTTCAGTGAACTTCCCGATTGCTTCGGCGGGAATATGGCTGTTGTCGGCGAGCCATTTAAGTTCGATTTCGATTTTCTTTATCAGAAGATCATGGAAATTATCGTTCGGAAGAATGTGGCGCACGCGTGCCAGTTCGCGTTCGGCAAAGACGTAGGCCTCGCGGAATGTCAATTTGTCAATGCCGACATTGCAGCTTTTATAGCCGTCCCAGATTATTTCGCTCCAGTGGACGCCGCGGCTGTCGATAGTGCCGCCGTAGTCGAAGATGATTCCTTTCAGTTTCATAAGTAAGAGTTCAAATTTAAACGATAGTAAGTGAACGAAAATCTTTTATACAATCTGCTGCTTCTTTTCTCTGCCGATTCCGGTGCGGAGAAAATAAGCTCGCATATTGTATAAATTAAATTTGAACACTTACTTAATTAAATAGTTTAGAACTTGCCTTCTTTCAGTTCGCGTGTGAAGAAACGGCAGATGCGTTCGTGACGGACGATCATATAGATGAGGAGGATGTTGAGGACGGTCAGTTCGAAGGCGAAATAGAGCCAGGGCATCTGGAGGAACAGCGAAGTGAAAAGTGCGATAGTTCGCCAGTTGAATGAAAGTATATTGGTATATTTCATCAGCGGGAGCGATTTCCGGCGGAATGCTTCGCGGAAGCTCGTCGGTATTTGTCCGTCAGGGAATCTGTCGCTGAGTTCGCGGCGGAGAGTCTGCATTGCGGGAGCAGTGGCTTCCTGCTGAAGGGTGTAGTTCGTATAGGTCGACAGTGTCAGTTTTTTCCAGAAGTTTCCTTTCCAGCTCAGTTCACTCAGCTGTTTTTTCAGCTGTGAGCCGCTGTCGAGTTCGCTTCCTTCCTCACCCTTGAGGAAATAGAGATGGAACTGGCGGTAGTAGTCGGCCATGGCTGCCTGTTTTGCATGGCAGAGTCCGGTAATGACTGCAGTAACCCAGATCACCCAGTGGTGGGCCATGAAGAATTCGGAGGTGACGTTCTCTCTCAGACAGATTGCTACATAGATTGCGGCGAACCAGAAGTCTCCGCTGAGGCCGTCGAGAATTCGTCCGATGCGCGAATACTGTCTGGTCATTCGGGCGAGCTGGCCGTCGGCACTGTCAAACGAGTTTGCCCAGATGAGCAGCAACATTCCGACGATGTTGAGCCACAGATCGGAGAAATAGAACATAACACCGGCTCCGAGACCGAGGAAGATCGAAGCGATAGTAATGACATTTGGGGTGATGCCCAATTTTTTAGCGAGGCAGGCCCATGCATAGCCGATCGGACGGTAGAAGGCGAGGTCGATATGCTCTTCAGTGTCCATCGACTTCAATGAGTCGCGATAAGATGAGGAGGATGTTGAGGAGGAGTTTTCGTTGGATGATATCTTATTGTCTGAAATCATTTTATTCAATTTTTAGGAGCTGGATTTACTGGATTGTCGCGCAACTCATAGGTTTTCTGACGGAGGTATTGGCCGAGTTGTTCGATAGAGCCGCTATGGGCTTCCTGTTCGGCGACAGTGATCGGATTTCCGATTGAGATGTGGAGTTCTTTTCCGTTTTTGCGGAAAACTTCTGCCGGCAGGCGCAAAGAGCGGGCGGGCCAGCAGACAACTCCGAGAATGTTACACCACCAGCTGTTTGAGCCGTGGAAGAATACCGGAATCACCGGAACTTTCGATTTGGCAATGATCTGAAGAACCGATTTCTGCCATTCGCGGTCCTGGAGACGTCCGCGCCAGTTGACTTTGCTCATGGCTCCGGCCGGGAAGAATCCGAGTGGTTCGCCATCTTTGATCTGTTTGATGCATTCGCGTATACCTTTGACCGACTGGGCTTTTTTAGCGGGATCATTCGACGGGATAGGGTCGACGGCGATGAAGTTGGGGCGCATTCCTGAGATGTAGTTGAGGATCATGTTGACCATCACACGGAATTTCGGGCGGCGGGTGCCGAAGAGGTAAATGAGAGCGATTCCGTCGAGCGCGCCGAACGGATGATTGCTGATTGTTATGAACGGACCTTCGGGAAGATTGTCGAGAAGCTCGGCGTTGTCAACGCGAAGTGTGTTGTGGAATTCCTGAAAAAGCAGTTTTTCGGTGCATTTGGGTCCGGGTTCAGAGCAGCTGTTGGCATGTACCCGGTTGACTTTGTCGACGGAGAGAAGGCGTAGGAGAAAGTTGACAAGACGGGGATGTCCGTCAAGTTTAGGCACCATTCGCCGTATGTCGTCATAGTTGAGGACATCGGGTTTGATTTCAGACTTACAGGAATTAGAGTTCTTTTCTTCAGACATTTATCGTAATAGTTGGTGTGGAGATTAGGATTCGGGGCAATGGATTACCGACATTTCCGGTCAGTGTCTCAGCGGATTTTTCAGCGACGGGCAGAGCAGGTTCATGATCCTTATTGCCTTTTGGTCGAATTTAGTAGGTCGATAGACGAAATAGCGCTGGAGAAGGAAGTTCCAGAACCATGAAACCATGATCGAGACAGTCAGACGGGCGGCGGCATAATAGCCGTCGGGTTTGAATCCGAGTGAGTCAAGCCAGTGCCAGCGTGAGAGAACGGCATAGAGTCCCTCGGTTCCCGCCGAATTAAGAAACATGCTTCCGCACCATACCAATATGTATTTGACAATCACTGCCTTCCACGAACAATTGGTCGCACGGAAAGTGAAGCGATAGTTGAGAATGCAGTTGAGGATGCCTCCGGCGATGGCCCCTATCGCAGTCGAGAGCCACACAGGAAAACCGAGGAAAGCGAAAAGGAGGAATCCGGTGAGCATGTCGAGGATTCCGGATGATTGCGAAGAGAATCCGCTACGCAGAAACGTATAGAAGATCTTGTCGCTTTTCAGGAGATTGTCGCTTACGTCGCGGAGTTTTGTCATTTTCAATCGGATTTGTGGAAAAGAGTCACGGTCTGACCGTCAGTGAGAGCGGGATGACGGGGCGATCAGCCGACAGAGTGTTTCTTTATCTCATTCATTATCGCTTTGGCGATGTGCGGGGCGGCTTCATTGCGGCATGGAGCGAAACTCGGCCAGTCGTTGAAGTCGATGATGCGGATGTCGCCCTGAGGCGAGACGATGCAGTCTCCGCCGTAGATCTTGACGTCGAGAACTTCCGACGCTTTCTGACAGATGTTTTTGAGCTGGTTGACGTCGAAATGCAGTCCCTGTGAACGTCCGTTGATCGCTTCATGGCCATATTTGCTGTGACCAAGATCGAAGGGATAGAACCAGTAGAAGAACGGAGAATCCTGGACACCGTAGAATTTGATAAGATCACCTTCGAGGTGGCGGTTGATGACGGCGCGTTTTATGCCTCTGAGGAAGTATTCCTGAAGAACTTCCTGCGCTTCTTCGGGGTGGCGCACATAGCTGACATCCTCTTTATGCATTGCGTGGAAGTCGCCGCGCTTGATCCAGCACTGGTTCATCTTGAGCCGGGTGAGCTGGTCGCGGACACCTTCGTCAGTGTTGACAATGATGCTTTCCGGATAAGGGATGCCGCATCCGACGAGAATGCGGGTCATTCGTTCACGTGTGCAGTTCTCGATTCCGTAGCCGGAATTAATGACGAGTGCGCCGGCGTCTTCAAGCTGCTGGAGTTTTTCGATCGACCGCTGCTCGCGACACATATTTATGATGATCCGCTCTTTGACCTGACCGGCGATAAGTTGTTCTTCACTTAGCGTGGTGACGGAGCAGCCTCTTTTTCTGAGCTGGTCCGCGACGAGATTGAAGATCGCAGCATCATTGCCGATGTGGTTTGGAGAGAATGCCCCGGCTCTCATGATGCCTGCTATATTGATGTCTGCCATATGAAGATTTGTGGAGTGATGATTGGTAGTGGGGGAATTGGAATAAAATGGTGTTTAGGGTGGCGGATCAGGCAAGACCGCTCAGTCTTTGCTTTGTAGGAATTTTTCGGCAGTTTCGATGTCGCCAGCGTGGTCGACATCGACAATTTTGCTGAAGGGAAATGCTTTCAGTCTCATGCCTTCTTCGACCAGCGCACGCTGATAGTTGCGCATGCGGCTGACTCCGCGGTCCATGCAGTCCGAGAGTATATCCAGTGCCCGGGGTGTCAGACCATAGATTCCTCCGGAAATGAACCTGACTCCTTCGAAGGATTTGTCGCAGAAAGCCGTGATGTCCATCTTTTCGTTTACGTCGATATAGAGGGGTTTTTCGTCGTCGATAAAAGAGGTTACTGCCATGTAGCCGTCGGCTTCGCTGTCTTTTTCGAACGCATCGACGTAGCGGCGGAAATCTTCCGGACGGAAAATTGTGTCGACGGTGGTCAGAATGAATTTGCCGTTGTCGAACCCGCGGCTGACTTCATAGAAGCTGTGCATTGAACTCGGAGTCGATCTGACGACGAGATTAAACGGAACGGGCAGAGAAAGAGATTCGAGATATTCTCTGACTTCTGTCATCTGCTCGTTGACAATGATGCTCAGAGACGTGGGGTTGCAGTCCATCATTATGTCGATGAGGCGTCGGATCATCGGCTTGCCGCAGAGACTGACAAGCGGTTTGGGGAGCTGCACACCCTCCTGGGCGAGTCTTGAACCTTCGCCGGCTGCTATTATCGCGTAGTTCATGCTTCGTCGGTTGATTTTGTTAGGTCGAGAACGACGTTGTCTTTTTTATTGCGTTCGACATATTGTTTACGCAGCGGATTGCGGGTAATTTCCCTGTGCTGTTTTCTGGAACGGATGATGTCGATTGCCCGATAGATTGCCTGGCGCATTGATTCTTCCGAGGCCTCTCCTTTTCCTGCGATGTCGAATCCGGTTCCGTGGTCGGGCGATGTTCTGACGAAGGGAAGGCCTGAGGTCACGTTGACACCCGCATCCATGGCGAGGGCCTTGAACGGTGCGAGACCCTGATCGTGGTACATGGCGAGAATTCCGTCGAATTTCTTCCACTGTCCGCTGCCGAAAAATCCGTCGGACGCAAACGGGCCGAAGCAATTTATTTTTGAGTTGCGGGCATTCTCAATCGCGGGGATGATTTCGTTTTTCTCTTCAGTTCCGATCAGTCCGTTTTCGCCACTGTGGGGATTGAGGGAGAGAACGGCTATTCTGGGATGCGGAATGCCGAAATCTTTTTCAAGAGCGGAGTTGAAGTCGCGGATTCTGGATTCGACTTTATCGGCCGTGATTTCCGAAGCGACGGATGCAAGCGGAGTGTGGATTGTGACCAGTGCCACGCGCATATTCTCCGAAGAGAGAATCATCAGAGCTTTCTCGCCGTTTTCAGCCAGTGAGGCTTCGAGGTATTCTGTGTGGCCGGGAAATGTGAACTCTCCGCTCTGGATCGTTGCTTTGTTGATCGGGGCAGTTACGATTGCGTCGATATTCTCCGCTCTCATGTCGGCGACGGCTGCTTCCAATGCGATAAAAGCTGCTTTTCCGGCTTCTTGCGATGGATTGCCCGGTTCGACTTTCAGCGATTCGTCAATGACATTTATAATGTTGACCTGATCAGGGCGGGCATTGTCCGGCGTCTGAATCTGATGGAGAGGAAACTGACTGATGTCAGACAGTTTTCTATAGTGATTGGCAATTTTTGCCGACCCATATATAATAGGTGTGCAAAGTTCCAGCATGCGGGGATCTTCCAGCGCCTTCAGGATAACTTCATATCCGATTCCGTTGGGATCGCCGTGGGTGATGCCTATTTTTATCTTATGTTGTGACATTGGTTATTTCTCGGAGAAATTTTTTTTAAGCTATCGCAAAATTAGCAAATTTTCCCCAACCTCCTGCAATTTCCATGAAAAACGGCTGAAAAAACGACTGTTCACTCTTTTTTTGGATAACATGCCGCAAAAAAAGAGGGCTTCCTCACGGGAGCCCTGATTCTTTAAAAAACAATCATATTTGTTAAACCAATCAAAAACGTATGTGCTGTCTGTTCGTGTTTGAATTTAAATCAAAACACTCTATTAGTATTTATCTATAGCAGATGCTGAATTTCTGTTATGAGGGAGATAAGATAAAGGAGTAAAAAAGGAAAGAGCGAAGAGAGAGGGGGTTAGCTATCAGTCTGGCCGCTTTTTCAACGATAGTCGGCAAAACGCTGTTGCAGAGCCTGGCGAGCGAAGAAAATGCGGCTCTTTACAGTGCCGAGGGGAAGCCCCATGTGGTCGGCTATTTCGTTATACTTATAGCCGGCTACGTGCATTGTGAACGGAACGCGATATTTTTCGGGAAATTCTTCGATGGCGGCGGAAATTTCGTTGACGCCGAAAGATCCTTCCGGAGTTTCGAAGCCGGAATCCTGCGGCAGATTAAGATGGTAGAGGTCTTCGGTACGGTCAACCACTGTTGCCGAGCGAACGACACGGCGGTAGTTGTTGATGAAGATATTGCGCATGATGGTGAAAACCCATCCCTTGAAGTTGGTGTTTTCGATATACTTGTCTTCGTTCGAAAGAACTTTGAGCATAGTGTCCTGCATAAGATCATATGCGTCATCGCGGTTGGATGTAAGAGTGTAGGCAAAGTTGAGCATATTGCTCTGGAGATCCATCAGGCGGTTGGAGAAATTAGTTGAAGCGTTCATGATAGCTGAGGTTTTATTGTAACCGAAAATTGAGTTTGTCAGGTGTGCGACATTTGTGTTACAAACCGTTGACAATGCAAAGTTACAAAGAGAAATCCGCATGCAAATATTTTAATGCTAAAATTAGTTAAAATAATTACAGTGCTGTTACAATCATGATGCCAAGTTAATTATTTATATGACTAATGCGTTGGAATACAGGTGGATGATAATTTAAATTAAAAACATAAAAAGAGGGTGTGTCATAACGGCTCATCCGGGTCGTCGCCTGAGGGATTCAGGTTCGGTCATTGACGACAGTCAACTCCCATCACCCTCACCCTCATGCTTCTACCGGCTGAACCATTCTGACAGCCCCCTCGCCATCCGGCAGAAAATAACAGACGCTGTGTCAAAATTCTGAATTTTGACACAGCGCCTTAAGAGCGTATTAAGAAATTGTTTTTCTATTTCACCAACCGTTATAGTGAACACGGCTGCGGTCGAATTTATCTTTTGGGCTGAGTGGGTTTTTCGGCTGTCCGATCGGTATGACGCTCAGTGGAATGACCGTATTTGGCAGATCAAGCAGTTTCTGAATGAATTCGACTCTCTCCTGGATTGGATAGATTCCGCACCAAACCGCACCATAGCCCATAGAGTGAGCAGCCAAAAGAATATTCTCGGTAACAGCCGACAGATCCTGATCCCAGAATTCGTCGCCGCCTTTATCGTTTGCTATAGTCAGATCTCCGCATGCAACAAAGGCCATCGGAGCCTCGGCGGCCATCTTTATGTTTTTATATGTTGAGGCGATTGTGTCCAGTATTTCGCGGTCCGTTATGACAACAATCTGCCAGGGACGGGCATTGCGCGCTGTCGGTGCTGCCATTGCTGCTTGCAGAAGAGAATCGATCTGTTCCTCGGTCGGTCTTGCGTCTGTGAAAGAGCGGCAGCTTGAGCGTGTCATTATGCAGTCATATGCTTCATTGCCTGACGCTTCGGCCGAAGCTGTTTCGTCAGCTGTACAGTCGGATGAAACCAGTTTCCATGTAACGAACCCGAGAGCGATTGCAAGGACAAGGCAGAGTAAATGGGATGTTTTCATTGTAGAATCACAATATTTGATTGATGTTTTTTTGATTTGACTTAGGGATCAGTGATTGTCTGGGTTTTCTGAAAGGCGGAAGAGCAGGCCGGTCGGACAGACAAAACGGCAGTAGGGGCGTCCGACGAAAAGCGAGATGATGATGAACACAACTCCGGCGACAGTGACACCGACGGCTGCCTCATTGACCATGAAGGCCGTGAAGAGTTCATAGTCGATCCAGTTGACCATGAAGCCTGTCCAGAGAGCAAGCATCAGAACACTCCAGAGCGCTGTGCGGAACCATCTTAGAGCTTTGACGGTTGCGGCCGAGAGTTTCAGCTTGCGGGAAGGATTGCATCGGCCTGCGAGCTCCTGAAGCGATCCGAGCGGGCAGATCCAGGTGCAGTAATAGTCTGTTTTGCCGAAAAGCGGATAAATGAAAGCTGTAATAAGCATAAGGATCAGGACCAGCGAGGCTGAAGCTCCGAATCCGTTGGAAAGAATGCCGAGCAGGACAGTATAGTCAATGAACGTTCCGGTCCAGAAACCGAGCACTCCGGCATTAAGTATCTGCTGGATAATTCTGTAGCGTTTGTTCTTGATAAAGAGCGGAACAACTGCCCCGAGAGCTACCACAAGCAGCGCACAATAGAAGCCGACCCCCTTCTTAAGCGGTTGTTTTGCAACCGACGAGTTTGAGGACTCATAGTAGTTCAGGCCTGTTCTGACGTTGGAAATGAGGGCCGAAGAGGTGAATGTCGCGCCGGTGACAGCGTCGACCTCTTCGGCAAGTGCCTCTTCGGGAGACTTCCCGACCCATCTGTCCGTGATGCCGGAGTCGAGAACGCGTTTTAAAAACCCGGGTGTCTCAGAGTTTTCGAGTGGAGTGACGGAAGCAATAGTGTTGTCGGCGATTCTGATTTCGACAGGGACCGGTCCGGCATAGCCGGTGATTTCGGCTCCGAGTCCTGATGTGTTTAGTGTGACGGATCCGTCGGCATTGTCGGTCCGGGTGACACCGGCTGATTCAGTCTCGTTACTTTTTTTAAGCGAATGGCCGAAAAATGTTCCGTCGCGGAGCATCGCTGCCGACGCCATCATCAGAAACACAATAATAAGGCCGGTTATATTGGGCCATATCGTTTTGCTTTTTACCATTATTACTTTTGATTAGAAAAAATAGTTAGTGCAAAATTAACTCATAAATCCCATAAAATCCAACCGAAGATAATTTCTTTTGTCATCTTCATGGATAAATACTCCAACTTTATTCCGCTTATGGCGTTGTTCATATTGTTCGCCCGAAAAATGTTTTGGTGCGGATAGGAAATTTTTTTAATTTTGTGGGGCTGCATAGTGCGGCCGGTATTTTATTGTATTGTCTCACACACTATGACCAAGGAATATGATTATCTTGTGATCGGCTCAGGTATTGCCGGCATGAGTTTCGCGCTGAAGGTGGCTGACGAAAACCATCGTGTTGCGCTGATTTGCAAAACTGAAATCGATGAGGCCAACACTGCGCTTGCCCAGGGCGGGGTTGCTTCCGTTACCGATCTCAGGGTTGATGATTTTGAAAAACATATTTCCGACACTATGGTTGCCGGAGATTATCTGAGCGACATCAGTGCTGTCAGAAAGGTCGTGACCGAAGCGCCGGAACAGATCCGTCAGCTGCTCGAATGGGGAGTTGATTTCGATCGCAAGGAGGACGGTTCGTTTGATCTCCACCGCGAGGGCGGACATTCCGAGTTCCGGATTCTCCATCACGCTGACAATACAGGCTACGAGATCCAGCAGAGTCTGATCCGGAGGATCAGAGAGAATCCGTGGATCGATCTCTATGAGAATTATTTCGCAATCGAGATCATCACGCAGCATCATCTCGGCAAAATTGTCACGCGGCGCACAAAAGACATTACCTGCTATGGTGCCTATGTCCTGAATCCCGAAACCGGACTGGTCGACAAATTTCTCTCGCGCATTACCCTGATTGCCACCGGCGGCATCGGAGCGGTCTATACGACAACAACGAATCCTCTGGTTGCCACAGGCGACGGCATTGCGATGGTCTACCGTGCGAAAGGGACTGTTGCCGACATGGAGTTCGTCCAGTTCCACCCGACTGCCCTGTTCCATCCGGGCGACCGTCCGTCGTTTCTTATAACAGAGGCAATGAGAGGTTATGGAGCTGTTCTGCGGAACAGAAAGGGCGAGGAATTCATGCATAAATATGATCCGAGACTGTCGCTTGCGCCCCGCGACATCGTTGCACGTGCGATCGACTCGGAAATGAAGCTCCACGGCGATGATCATGTCTATCTTGATGTCACCCACAAGGATGCCGAAGAGACAAAACGGCATTTTCCGAACATCTATGCCAAATGTCTTTCGCTCGGAATCGACATCACACGCGACTATATTCCTGTTGCGCCGGCAGCCCATTATCTGTGCGGCGGCATAAAAGTCGATCTCAACGGAGAGTCATCGATCAAACGACTCTATGCCGTCGGCGAATGTTCCTGCACCGGTCTTCACGGCGGAAACCGTCTGGCCTCCAATTCACTCATAGAGGCTGTCGTTTATGCTGACGCCGCCGCGCGTCATGCAGCTGCACAGGTCGGACACTATGAGATACGTGGCGATGTGCCCGACTGGAACGATGAGGGCACTTCCCATCCTGAAGAAATGGTTCTGATCACCCAGAGTATCCGTGAGGTGAACCAGATAATGAGTTCCTATGTCGGAATTGTCAGAAGCAATCTGCGTCTGGATCGCGCGTGGAACCGTCTCGACATTCTCTATGAGGAGACTGAGCGTCTCTTCAAATGTTCGAAAGCTTCGCGTGAGATCTGTGAGCTGCGCAATATAATCAATGTCGGTTATCTGATCATGCGTCAGGCTAAAGAACGTCATGAATCACGCGGTCTGCATTTCACTCTTGATTATCCGCAGGTTAAAAAAGCTGACTGACACAATCTGAGGCCTGTTCGCGCGTTATAATTCTGAGCAGGGGAAACAATGAAAAACCGGTCAGTCCCCGCCGGACACAGAAACAAAACAGTCGCATTTGAAGAAAATACTCACTCTCCTGGTTTTTATCGCAGCGTCATTGTCACTGATGGCGTCAGAGCCGCCTTTGCTTGAAATTCCGGAGGTCGGGTCGGGCCGCAAACAGCCGACCCGAGGCTACTATGTCACTGAAATAGATGGCGAGGAGGTGACGATGATCGTTCTGAACGATGTTGTCTGCTATCCTCCGCTTGTGTTTAAAAACAAGAAGGAGGAGGAATTCTACTGGCGTACGGTCAGGGATGTCAAACTGACGCTTCCTTATGCGAAACTGATCTGTTCGACCCTGCTCGAGACGTATGAATATATCGAGACTTTTCCGACAGTCAAAGAGCGTGAGGATTATCTCAAACGAATGGAATCGGCTATATTCGATCAGTATAAGCCTGTTCTGAAGAGGTTTTCCAAGAATCAGGCCACTATGCTCTGCAAGCTTATCAAGCGCGAGACCAATCAGTCGGGCTACAATATCATAAAAGCTTTTCTCGGCTCGCTTCGTGCTACTTTCTGGCAGACTTTCGGGCGCTTTTTCGGCGTCAATCTCAAGGTTGACTTTCAGCCTGAGAAGGATCATAAGGATGCGATTATCGAACGCGTAGCCGCCCACGTTGAACTTGGAATCCTCTGAGGCTATGATCTGATTTTAGTCCGGACATTCCTATCGGTGGGCCGACTATGATGCGGAGATGGAAGTTTTTTTGTAATTTTGCAAAGAAATGACTGAAAAACAATCTGGAGGCACTGCTGTAGTAGTCTATGGAGCCTCAAGCGAGAATATAAAACAGATCTATAAAGACGAGGTTTTCGAAGTCGGTCGTCTGATTGCCGGACATGGTCATGCAGTAGTGTGTGGCGGTGGCCGACAGGGTCTTATGCGTGCTGCTATCGACGGAGCTCTCAGTGTCGGTGGCGAGGCGATCGGTGTGCTTCCGCAATTCATGGTAGCCAATTCGTGGCAGCATCCGAAACTCAGCCGCATGATCGAAGTGCCCGATATGCATGTCAGAAAACAGACAATGGCCCGCATGTCTATGGCTGCTATCGCCTGTCCCGGCGGTTGCGGTACATTCGAGGAGCTGACCGAACTAATCACATGGCGTCAGCTCGGCCTTTACCACGGCAATATCGTCATTCTCAATATCGAAGGCTACTATGACAGTCTGCTCGCCCAGTTTGACAGATCGATAGCTGAAGGATTCATGCATGAGGACCATAGGAGTCTTTTCTGTGTGGCGACTACCGCAGGCGAAGCAGTCAGACTTGCGCTTGAGCCCGTTGAATCAATCCGGTTTTCCCAAAAAATCCACTAATCGATCAGACTGATGCCCGACAGCGTTGCGACACATATGCCGGTTTCGCCCGATACGGTCCGGTCTGACAATAATCTGCCGGAAACATCCGTAGTAGCCGACTCTACGGAGACGCCTGTCGTGATTTTCAATGCTCTCGAGCAGAAGACCTGTCACGAAGTTGACGCTCCGCGCATCATCCATCTGCGAAATGCCACCCTCGGACGTGTCGCCTATGCTGAAGGCATCATGCCGTCGCCTCGTCCGAAACTTCCCGGCTATGATTCTGGCGTCACTGCCCTGCTGGTTGTGCTGTTCCTTTTTATCGCGTCGAATTTCCGTCATTATTCGACGTTCATCAAGACATTTGCACAGGATCTTTTCAAGGTGCGCCGGCGCGCGAATATATTCGATGACAACAACACACTGAGCGAGACGCGAGTTCTACTGTCGCTGATTTCGTTGCTGTGTGTATGTGAGGGCATCCTGCTTTACAGTGCTGTCGGACTGCGGGGAGAGATGGCTGTCACCCCCTTTGCCGGAGTAGGGATGCTGTCTGTTCTGGCAGGCGGGTACTATCTCTGTCAGCTGGCGGCTTACAGGACCGTGGGCTACCTGTTTTCCAACGAACCGGACACCCTGCAGTGGTTAAAAGGGTTCAATGCGTCGCAGTCGCTTCTTGGGCTTGTGCTCGTCATTCCTGCCCTTCTTTCGCTGTTCAGTCCGGGGCTTTCTCCGCTGTTGTTAAGTCTGAGCGTATTGTTCTATGGAATTGCCCGTTTTATATTTATCTCCAAGGGTTTTAGAATTTTTTACGACAATTATACCTCTCTTGTCTACTTTATTTTGTATCTTTGCACTCTGGAAATTATTCCACCTGTAATACTTTGTCAATTAGCTTCAAGAATCTCCACAAATATCTGATTCTCAAATTCTTACAAAAACACTTCGAGCGTGAACGTTAAAAAGATTTTAGTGTCCCAGCCCAAGCCTTCGTCGGAAAAGTCTCCCTACTATGACATTGCTCAAAAGTTTGGAGTTGAGATTGTTTTTCGTCCGTTTATCAAGGTCGAGGGCCTTTCTGCCAAAGAATTCCGCCAAGCTAAAATTAATATCTCTGATTTCACGGCTATTATTTTTACAGCCCGTACTGCCATAGACCATTTTTTCCGCCTTTGCGAAGAGATGCGAATTTCAATTTCGGACAATATGAAGTATTTCTGTACGACAGAGTCGATCGCTCTCTACCTTCAGAAATATATTGTGTATCGCAAGCGTAAGATTTTTCATGGATCGACTGGCAAACTCGAAGGTCTGGTTTCATCTTTGGTCAAGCACAATAAAGAACGCTATCTGTACGTAGTCAGTGATGTAAACAAGAATGATTCGAATGTTCTCGACGAGAACAAGATCAATTACACCAAGGCAGTCATGTATCGCACTGTCAGCAACGATTTTGCCGCTGACGAGGCTTTTGACTACGATATGCTTCTCTTTTTCAGCCCTCAGGGCATTGACTCTCTGATGAAGAATTTCCCGGACTTCAAACAGGGTGATATCAGGATTGGCACATTCGGTCCGGCGGCTGCCGCGGCAGTTAAAAACGCAGGCATGCGTCTTGATCTGGAGGCTCCGACTCCGAAGACTCCTTCGATGACCGCAGCCCTCGACTGTTTCCTCGCGGAAGAGTCTAAAGCGTGACCAACGCGGGTCTGATAGAACTTATTTTCAATGATTTACAGCAATGGCCCGTCTGAGGTGTTTCAAGCCGGAAGTCGGACCATTGCTTATTAATTAATCCGGGGCAGAGTCGGAATCGCTTGAATTCCGGTGACGCTCTTTTTTGTTTTTACATTATTCCCGATGACCGCTTCCTTACGACTTTATAAAAAGGAGAAGCTCTGCAGTCTGACTGCTATCGAACGGCTTTTTTCGGCCGGGGAGAAATGTCACGGACGCATGGCTTATCCGTGGCGTGCGGTGTGGCGGTTCCGTGAAGATAGCGACATCCGGCCTGCGGTGCCTCAGTTTGTCATAACTGTGCCAAAAAGGCGTTTGCGTCATGCTGTCGGGCGTGTCAGAATGCGAAGGGTGCTGAGAGAGGCCTATCGTCTTAACCGTCATCTTTTTCCTGACGGCGGTAACTGTCCGGTCGACATCGCATTCATCTATGTGGCCAACGATCTGACAACCTACAGGGCCGCAGTCAGATCTGTTACGAAAATTATCGGTGACATAGCTGCTGAATGGGCCGTCAGAAGCAAATCTGCCGGGGATGACCCTGTTGTATGAAGCTATGATCCGCCGTCTGTTTATTCTTCCCATCCGCTTCTATCAGCTTTGCATTTCGCCTATGTTGCCGAATGCATGCCGCTTTACCCCGACATGCAGTCAGTATGCCGTAGAGGCGATAATGCGGCATGGCGTGATATACGGCAGCTGGCTGGCTTTGAAAAGAATTCTCCGCTGTCATCCCTGGGGAGGAAGCGGCTATGACCCTGTGCCGTGAGACTGATTGACACCCACTCCCATTTTTTGCGCTCTGATGCACTCGTCAACCGCTATCCGGGCGAGAGTCTTCCTTCGGGCTATGTTTTTTCGGCTGGAATTCATCCGTGGCATTCGGCCGATGCCGATTTCGCGTGTCTTGAGCAGATGCTGAAGATGCCCTGTGTCAGGGCTGTAGGCGAGGCAGGCCTCGATTCGATGAGAGGACCTTCGTCAGATGTTCAGACAGCGGTTTTCCGGCGTCAGATCGAACTGAGTGAGAGTTTTGAAAAGCCGCTTCTGATCCATTGCGTCAGATCATTCCAGCCGCTGTTGGCTCTGCGTAGAGAGCTGCGTCCGCGCCAGCCGTGGATCATCCACGGTTTCCGGGGCAAACCGCAAATGGCGCGGCAGCTCACATCTGCCGGACTTTACCTTTCTGTCGGTCCGAAGTTTAATGCGGATGCTTTGAAGGAGATCCCCGCCGACAGGTTGCTGATAGAGACTGACGACTCTGAAACTGGAATCGAAGCTGTTGCGGCAGCTGTTGCGGAGAATCTGGGCTGTCCGGCCGCATTGGTCATTGATAGCTGTTGCGGCAATCTGAACCGCCTGCTTTTTCCTTAAAGATTGCTTTTATCTGTAAAGCAAGTTTTTAAGTATAAAGATATGGAGATCTCAAAACAGCAATACGAGTATGCACTCAACCGCATAGAGGAACTTTTGCCGTTGGTGACAGACGAAACTCCGGTGAGCGACAAGAACGCCGTTGAGTTGACCATTGTTTCAGATGTGGTTGAAGCATATGAAAAAATGCACTACCCGATAGCCAAACCGACTATCGGTGAGCTTATAAGCCTTTCAATAGAGGAGAAAGGCATGACCCAGAAACAGCTTGCCAAAGAGCTGGGTGTGAGTCCGTCAAGAGTAAGTGACTATATTTCAGGTCGTGCCGAGCCTACATTACGGATTGCTCGTGCTATCTGTCTTTTTCTTGGCATTACGCCTGCCGCCATGCTCGGTATCTGAAGAATACCTATAAAGTCATGGACCTCCACTCCATAGAATGTGAAAAACTCATCTCAATGCGGCGGAAATGTGGCGATAAAAAGTTATCTTTGCAGGTAGTTAATAGTTGAAATGAAGCCTGTTTTTCTCATCGGATTCATGGGGAGCGGTAAATCCACTCTCGGTCGGGCACTTGCCAAAGCGTCCGGCCTCGGTTTCATCGACCTCGACAATTATATCGAAACACGTTTCCACAGGAATATTCGCGATCTGTTTGCGGAATGCGGTGAAGACGGCTTCCGTGATATCGAGCGACGGATGTTGCATGAAGTCAGTGACTTTGAGGATGTCATTGTAGCCTGCGGAGGCGGAACTCCCTGTTTCTATGATAATATGGAGCGGATGAATCTCGCTGGGCTGACGATTTTGCTCGAGTCTTCGCATGAAAAGCTTCTGCAGCGTCTCAAACTCGGACGCCGGCGCCGTCCGCTGATCGCGTCGATGTCAGATGATGAACTCGACGTCTACATCCGGAAGGCACTCGAAAGCCGGATGCCGTTCTATTCGGGAGCATCGGTCAGATTCTGTTCGGATTTCCTCGATTCGCAGGAGGAGATTGACTGTTCTGTCAGACAATTCATTGAGCGTTTCAACTTGCCTTCCATTAAATAAGCTAACTCGTTATGATCCATTCCTTAGATCCGAATATGGCCACTCTTGAGCAGCCTTCCGCCCTCGCGTCACGCCGGAGGCTTTTTTCACTCGGTCTGCCAAAATGCAATGATTTGTCGGAGCGTCGCTTCCCTCTGACTCCCGAAGGTGCAAGAATGCTTGTCGAGCAAGGCTTTACGGTCAGAATGGAGTCTGGAGCCGCTGACACGATCCACTATACAGACAATCAGTATGCTGCAGCCGGGGTCAGGATAGCATCGCGCGGAGAGGTGCTTGGCTGTGACATCGTCATACATCTTGCCGATCTTCATCCGATGGATGTCAGGCAGATGCGTCGAGGAGCTCTCCTTCTGACGCTTCTGACTCCGATGCGTATCAATCGTGACACAGTTGTCGCTCTTCTTGACCGGCATATCATTTCAGTGGCTGTCAATCTGATCCGTGACGAACGCGGCAACCTCCCCTTTGCGGATATTCTCGATGAGGTCGACGGGCGTGCTGCGATGGCCAGGGCGTCGTCATTCCTTGCGGATTCTGTTCATGGAAAGGGGATTCTGCTGGGCGGAGTCGCCGGAGTGGGACCGTGTGAGGTGATGATAATCGGAAGCGGCATAGCAGCATGCGCTGCGGCGCGTTCGGCAACCGGAGCCGGTGCACTTGTCAGAATGTTCGACAATGACGTTTATCGTCTGCGTGAGGCAACTCGCCTTCTCGGACCGTCTGTGGTTGCTTCGGCGATGCATCCGCGCGTGATGGCTAATGCGTTGCGTACGGCCGATGTTCTGATCTACACGTCAGTCAGCCAGTCGCCTGTCTTTGATTGCGAATCGATTTCCGATATGAAGCGCGGTCTGATTATTTTTGATCTCAGCGAAGATCCCGGAGTAGCCTTTCCCTCGTTGCCTACAATCGATCTGGCTCTTGCCTCGCCGCTCGACATCTCCCCGACAGAGCCTTCGAGGGCCTGTTATGTCAATGCAGGCAGCGCAGTTGCCCGCACGGCAGCAATGGCGCTCAGCAACACGTTTTCAACGATGTTCAGCCAGCTTGTCGATTGCGACGGTGTGACAAACGCCCTGAACCTTCATTCGGGGCTTCAGGCCGCGACGTTTACCTTTCTGGGAAAGGTTGTCAACCGAAAGGTCGCCGAGATGGTGGGACGCCGGGCAGTAGATATCCGTATATTCCTGACACTATCGTAACGTTCTGAAAAACTATGGCTCGTAGAAAATTTTATGTTGTCTGGGCCGGCCATTCGCCGGGAGTTTATGATTCATGGGAAGAATGCCGTCTGCAGACGGAAGGTTTTGCCGGTGCGCGCTTCAAGAGTTTCGACTCTCAGGATGAGGCGGTCGCAGCCTACCGCGGCAATCCGCAGGAGTATCTCAATATTTTTAGGGCGATGGGTAGCCGCAAACAGCCTGTGATTGTGAACTATAGCGCTATTCCGGAGATTGTCCGCGGTGCGATTGCGGTCGATGCCGCGTGTAGCAGAAATCCGGGACCTGTCGAATATCGCGGAGTCGACATCGAGACTGGCGAACAGATCTTTCATGTCGGGCCGCTTGCAGGAGGCTCAAACAACATGGGCGAGTTTCTGGCGATAGTCCATGCGCTTGCCATGCTGACTCAGTCAGGGCGCGGCAACGTGACGATCTATTCGGACTCTAAGACCGCAATGGCGTGGGTCAGAAACCGTAAGGCTAAGACAACGATCGCCCCTACCCCAGAAAACCAGCGGATCAGAGAGCTTGTTGCGCGCGCAGAGGCGTGGCTGTCGGACCACACCTATACTAATCCCATTGTCAAATGGGACACAGAGCGCTGGGGTGAGATACCGGCAGATTTCGGCCGTAAATAGATCAGGTTATCTGTTCTTTTCGTCGGCTGCCTGCTGCCTGAGAAGATCACGGATCTCGGTCAGAAGGATTTCTTCTTTTGTGGGTTCGGGAGCCGGGGCCGGTTTTTCTTCCTCTTTCTTTTTGAATTTCAGAATGATGCGCAGGGCAACAAAGATGCTGAACGCAATGATCAGGAAGTCGACGATGTTCATGATGAAGTTGCCGTAGTTGATGGCTACTTCCTGAACGGCTGCCACTCCGGGTGCTGCGTCTTTGGCGTGGACTATGATGTATTTCAGGTTTTTGAGACCGTCGCCGCCGGTTGCGATAGAGACAACGGGCATGATGATGTCATTGACGAGGGAGCTGACTATTGTGCCGAATGCGCCGCCGATGATCACACCGACTGCCATGTCAATGATGTTGCCTTTCATGGCAAATTCCTTAAAATCTTTGAGAAACGACATAGTTGGTAGAATGAATGCTGTTATAGATTTTGGATAAGTGAAAAGAGGGCTGTCGCCCGCACAAAATTAAACAAGAGAGCGGTTTTGTTGGTTCAGACGGGCAATGTCGCTGCCGGCGGGCGACTGGAACAGTGACAGTCCGAATACGCGAACGACCGAGTAGACGTGGTCCATGAAGTCGCTCTGGACTTTTTCGAACGCTACCCATTCGGTTGTCGGTGTGAAGAAGTAGATCTGTAGTGGCAGGCCGCTGGGTGTCGGCTCCATTTCGCGGATCATGTGGGTCATGTCGTGGCGTACGAATGAGGCTTCCGTGACATAGTTTTCGAGGTAACGTCTGAGAAGTGTCAGATTGTTATGGGGATGTTGTCCGGCGGCTGTTTCCGCATTGACAAATCCGTCGGCGGCAAGCCTGTCGACTTCTTCGGAAGTGAGGAAACGGACGGTTGACAGGTCGATCAGAACGGAGCGCTCGATTCTCCGGCCGCCGGAATCGCGCATTGCCTGATAGTTGCGGAAAGAGTCTGAGATGAGCGAATAGGGAGGGATAGTCGAGACTGAGTTGTCCCAGTTCCGGACTTTTACTGTTGTCAGCGAAACATCGATAACTTCTCCGTTGACGTCATATTTCGGAGCTGAGATCCAGTCGCCGCGATGGAGCATTTCGTTAGCAGTCAGCTGAACTGATGCAACAAGTCCGAGAATTGTGTCGCGGAAGACAAGCATCAGGACGGCTGCAGATGCTCCGATTGTCGTTATGATCGCCAGTGGGGTCTTGCCGATCAGAAGGCTGATTGCGACAATCGCGCCAAGAGCTATCGCAATCAGTTTGCCCATCTGGAAGACACCCTTGATTGCGAACGCTTTAAGTTTGGGACGCCTGGCAAGAGCGTTGTAGAGGTTAGATAGGGTGACATTGATGATGTGGACAACGGCCCAGACGATGTAGAACGATGTTATGACGCGGCACCAGTGATTGAGCGCGTCGGTTTCGTCGAACAGGTTGGGCAGCATCCAGTTGATCAGCAGGGCGGGTGCGAGCTGAGCCACGCCGCTGAGGAGTCTGTGGTTGAGGAGGTCGTCGTCCCATGTGGTTGCTGTGTTCCTGACTGCTGAATCGAGGAGATAGAGGAGAGCCTTTACGATGAAGAATGTTATGACAGCGGCCAGTCCGATGCCGAGAAGGAGGATGGCGTCGATCAGCACACTGGAGCCGGGCCCGGATATTGATTGTGCAAGGAATTCTCTGACAGTCTGTAGCATGGAGATCAATCTACGAATGTCCGTTGCTCAAAAGCTTCTATCTTTCCGACCCATCGTTCGGGTATCGGAGCGCCGGTCATTGTCTTCGGGTCGAAACCGGCCATTACTGTCCGGGCAACGCATTTGGTTTCTCCGGTGTTGCGGTCGACCAGTCGCTGTTCGAGTCTGACGCTGCGCTCTCCGATGTGGGTGGTGCGTGTCCAGACTTCGATGCTGTCGCCGAGAAAAGTGGGTGAGACAAAGTCGCAGTTGACGTTTACAACAACCATGCAGAGGTCATGGACTGAGACTGGAGAGCCGTTGACGGCACAGAAGTATTCGATTTTCGCGAGATCCATGAATGTCAGATAGACATTGTTGTTGAGATGGCCGAGCATGTCGATGTCCGAGAATCTGATCTGGACCGGGAGGCAGAATCGGAAGGGGTGGTCGGCAGGGGTGACACGCGGATTGTCAGATGGAAGATATGTTGGTGAGGTCATTGCGGTTAAATGATTTAAGAAGACTGATATTAATGGAAAACGATTGAGGTAATGGCGTTTGATCCGACGGCTCTGTTGATCTGGTCGACGAGCGAGCTCCGGTTGAACGAGAGTTCGTTTTTGAGGGCGGCAGAGGTCAGGTAGACGTGGAGGACGCCCCGGTCGACGTAGCGTTTGAATGTGTAGCGGTTGATTCCGGGACCGACGATTTCAGGCCAGATGTAGCATGCCCGCTGTTCGGCTACTGTCGAGCTCAGTCCGACCTGCTGGATTCCTTCCCGGATTATTTCGGCAATTGTTTTGGGTTCAGTTCGTTTCATGTCGTCGGTTGATCGTCTGTCGGGGATAGTATCGGGGTGAATCTTCCGTGTCGTACGCTCCACATCGAGTAGTTTCCGGCGGTGTGGGCCATTATTTCGTCGAGGTGTTTTCGGTTGGTGTCTGTGACGAAGATCTGTCCGAATTCGCTGCCGGTGACGAGCGTCATGATGCGTTCGACGCGAGAGCTGTCGAGTTTGTCAAAAACGTCGTCGAGCAGCAGCATCGGCCGGAGTCCTGAGGCTTCACGGAGAAAATCGTACTGAGCAAGGCGCAGAGCCGTCGTGAATGTCTTGCACTGACCTTGCGAACCGGTGCGTCGCATGGACATTCCTTCGAGGGATATGTCGATGTCGTCGCGATGTGGTCCGACAGACGTGTGGCGCACGATTTCGTCATGACGCCTCGCGCTGTCGAGCATCTTTATCAGACTTTTTTCGCTGCCGGCTTCGGGAGCGTCGAGCGAACCGCGGAAAGTCAGGCTGACTTCTTCGGCATCGTCTCCGGCAATCGCAGAGTAATAACGGTCTGTCAGACGGCTGAGTTCACTGACCCATCGAGAACGTGTCGAATGGATGTAGGCTGCCGCCATTTCCATTGTCATTTCGAGAGCTTCGTAGAGAGTGTGGTCCACTATTCCGTCGCGTAGCATCCGGTTTCGCTGTTCGAGCCCGGCATTGTAGCGTATGAGAGCGTCGAGATAGCGTTTGTCGCTCTGGGAGATGACCATGTTCATCCAGCGTCGGCGTTCCTCCCCTGCTCCCCGAATGAGGTCGATGTCCTGAGGGGCTGACATGACAATCGGAAATAGTCCGATGTGGTCGCTCAGCCGGGAGTATTCCTTCCCGCCGCGTTTGAGGCTTTTCCGCTTGCCGCCGGACAGTCCGAGAGTCAGCTCCTCGACAGAGTCGCGTCGGGAGTATCTGGCGCGTGCGATCGCGAAGTCTTCACCTCTGCGAATCAGCATTCTGTCTGTCACACCGGAGAAGCTCCGGCAGAAGCTGAGATAGAAGATCGCGTCGAGCAGGTTGCTTTTGCCCATGCCGTTGTTTCCCAGAAAACAATTTATTTTCGGGGAGAAGTCGAGGTGGGCTTCCTCGATGTTCTTGAAGTTTGTCAGAGAAAGATGATCGAGATGCACAAGCGTTTTTTCGTACAGCTATTTGTTTTTCGATTACAAAATTAAAAAAAATCTGCCAAATATTGCCTAAATTTGCAGTTATGGAACAAAACACTCCCCGACAGAAAAAAGTTTTGATAGTCGGCGCGGGCGGTTTTATCGGCGGATTCATTGCCGAGGAGTCGCTGCGTCGCGGTTATGAGACGTGGGTTGCCGTGCGCGAAACGACATCGCGGCGTTATCTGACAGACAGCCGGCTTCATTTTGTTGTGCTTGACTATGACAGCGAGAAAGCGCTTTCCGAGGGTCTCGGACATGCTCTGCCGGAGGGTGACCGGTGGGATTATATCGTCTATAATCTCGGTGCGACGAAGTGTGTGAACTTCGCCGATTTCAACCGGATCAACTATCTCTATCTCTGTGATTTTGTAGAGGCTCTCCGTAAGGAGTCGCTCCTTCCGGAAAAGTTTCTCTACATGAGTTCGCTGAGCGCGCTGGGCCCCGGCGACGAGAAGGGGTATGACCCCCTTTCGTCTACCTCGATACCGCAGCCCAATACGCGTTACGGAGTCTCGAAGATCAAGGCTGAGACGTTTTTGCAGACATGTCCGGATGTTCCGTGGATCATTTTCCGTCCGACGGGTGTCTACGGTCCTCACGAGAAGGATTATCTGATGATGATCGAGTCGATAGACCGTCATCTTGACTTCGGGATCGGTTTCAGAAAACAGATGCTGACGTTTGTCTATGTCGAGGATCTTGTCGGAGCAATTTTCGATGCACTTCAGTCGGACAAAACACTGAAAAAGAAGTATATCATCTCTGAGCCGCGAGCCTATTCCCAGAGGGAGTTCCGCCACATCGTCTCGAAGCTGCTCGGCGGACGCTGGGTTGTGCCGGTTCGCTTGCCGCTGTGGGTTGTCTATGCGGCGTCTGTCGCTGCCGAGCGGTGGGGCACGTTGAAGGGTAATCCCTCGACGCTCAACCGCGACAAATTCAAGATAATGAAGCAGCGCAACTGGAACTGCGATGTCAGCGATGCGGTTGCGGATTTCGGCTTCACATGCCGTTTCGCTCTTGAAGAGGGGCTGCGTGAAACGGTCAAAGCGTATAAGGAACAGAAAATAAAGGGTAAAGATCTATGATGTCGATTCTTCCAAAAACGCCGAAATGGATGGTGGCTGTGATCATCATTCTGCTGCTTCCGGTTTTTCAGTTTCCCTATCTGCTTGTGTCGGCTCCGGATGTCCAGATGATCAGGACGCTGATCTGGATCTATCCGTTCTATTGTCTTGTCGCAGCGTGGCTTGCCTGGCAGTGCTATCCCCAACGCCCTGCCCTGTCATGGATACTTCTGGCTCTGATGGTGATGTCGCATGTCTCTGTGTGGTGTCTGGTGACTCTTCCCGCGTCTGAACTCGATGCGATCGTGTGAGCTGAACGAGACTTTCATATAATTCTGACGATTTACTTATGAAATTATTGATTATCAACGGTCCAAATCTGAATCTGCTCGGGCGCAGGCAGCCGGAGATCTACGGTTGCGAGTCGATGGAGAGCTGTCTGGACCGGCTTCGCAGGCGTTTTCCGGATGTTGCGATAGATTACTTTCAGAGCAATCATGAGGGTGGTATAATCGACGAACTCCACCGTCGCGGGATGGATCCGGCGGGCTGCGACGGGATTATTCTCAATGCGGGAGCATATACGCATACCTCTCTTGCGATTGCTGATGCGATCTCTTCGATTGAGGTTCCGGTCATTGAGGTTCATCTGAGTAACGTTGCTTCGAGGGAGCCAATCCGCAGGACGTCGCTGATCGGCGGGGTCTGTCTCGGTGTTGTCGCCGGTTTCGGGACTGACAGCTATCGTCTGGCGGCCGAGGCTTTCATGGAACGTCTTCAAAAGAATTCTTAGAAACTGGTTGAATTTAAACCGTGTAGACAATAAAGAGGAATGAAGAAACATTCTGTCATGGCCACTGTGGCCGACGTGCGTTGTACGGCGGATTTTATCCGTTCGCTTCGCGATGCGGGGATGGAGAGTGTCCGGATCAATTCGGCTCATGTCGAGGCTGATACGTTTCGCCGTATGGTCGATGTGATCCGCGGCGTTGATGCCGATATCAGGATTCTGATGGATACTAAAGGCCCTGAAATCCGCACTACTGCCCTGCCCTCGCCTGTTATGGTCGCGGCGGGCGATGAGGTCTGCTTTGAATCAGGTTCGGAAGAGTCTGCGGCGGGGCATGTCTTTATCGCAGTTGCGGGCGTTGAAAAATATCTGGGAGAGGGTCAGGAGATTCTTTTCGATGATGGCGAGCTGAGGTTTGAGGTTCAGAGTGTCGAGGGGACTAAGATCCGCTGCCGAGCTTTGAATCACGGCGTTATGGATTCCCGAAAGACGATCGCTTTTCCGGGTGTGGAGATTCCTTCGCTTCCGGCAGTCAGTGAGCGTGACCGCAGAAATATTCTTCTCGCGGTCGAGACGGGTATCGATATGATCGCTCATTCATTTGTCAGATCGGCCGCCGATCTGCTTGAGGTGCGCGCTCTGCTTGGGGACTCCCCTATCAGTCTGTATGCCAAGATTGAATGCCGCGAGGCATTGCGCAATCTGGAATCGATTGCGGAGGAGGCTGACGGACTGCTTGTGGCCCGCGGAGATCTGGGGACGCAGATAGCGCTTCCGGAGATTCCGGCTGTACAGTTCCGTGTGGCAATGCTTGCGGCTGAAATGGGGAAGCCGACAATTCTTGCGACGCAGATCCTGCAGTCGATGATGACGAAACCGATCCCTACGCGTGCGGAGCTGAGCGATATAGCACTGGCAGTCGCGGAGGGTTTCGACCGGCTTCTCCTTTGCGGAGAGACGGCGCAGGGTGACTATCCGCGCGAGTGTGTTGAGATTTTATCAGAAACAGTCAATCAAACATCCCGAATCCCATGGAGGCTCTCGACGACTATATAGCAGCGCACATAAGCGCTGAGCCTGAAATACTTCAGGAGACATTCCGCTACACTAACACGCATCATCTCTATCCGCGCATGTGTTCTGGTCATGTGCAGGGGCGTCTTCTGAAGATGCTGACAACTATGATCCGCCCGCGAAGGGTGCTGGAGTTGGGTGCTTTTACCGGCTATTCGACTCTCTGTATCGCGGAGGGGCTTGAGGATGGTGCGGTGCTTGATACGGTCGAGCTTGACGATGAGCTGGCCGACGAGCTTACGGAGCGTTTCGAAAAGGCGGGCTACTCCGACCGTATAAGGCTGCATATCGGTGACGCTCTGGAGATTGTCGGTGGGCTTGAAGGGGAATGGGACATGGTTTTCATGGATGCGAACAAGCGAAACTATCCGGAATATTACGAGATGATTTTTCCTCGTCTGCGTCGCGGCGGCTATCTTATCGCGGATAATACTCTCTGGGACGGAAAGGTTGCTTCGGTTCCTCCTCCAACCGACGGCCAGTCGGTCGGAATCATGAAGTTCAACGACCTTGTGGCGAGTGATCCGCGTGTGGAGGTCTGTATGATTCCTGTTCGGGATGGGTTGACGATAGTGCGGCGTCTGTAATAGGTTCGTGATAACGGCTCGTCTGCGTCTTGGGGCGGTCCGTGATAACGGCTCATCTGGGTCGTCGTCGAAGGGATGAGCACTCAGTCATTGACTGGTGTCAACTCCTTCGTTCTCACCCTCCGTCTCCTAGCATCCAAGCCGTTCTGACGAACCTTATGGCGGTCCGTGATGATGGCTCATCTGCGTCTTGGGACGGTTCGTGATAACGGCCCGTCTGCGTCGTCGTCGAAGGGATGAGCACTCAGTCATTGACTGGTGTCAACTCCTTCGTTCTCACCCTCCGTCTCCTAGCATC
>JAIDJZ010000193.1:27233-30743 GCA_029051965.1 Paramuribaculum sp.
CAAGCCGTTCTGACGAACCTTATGGCGGTCCGTGATGATGGCTCATCTGCGTCTTGGGGCGGTTCGTGATAACGGCCCGTCTGCGGCGTTGCTTTCGGCACTCGGATTCGGTCACGGACGCCAGTCCGCTCCCATCATCCTCGGCCTTAGCGCCTAGCATCCGAGCTGTTCTGACGAACCTTAGGGCGGTCCGTGATAACGGCTCATCTGGGTCGTCGCGAGCCGGATTCGGGATCGGTCACGGACGGCAGTCCGCTCCCTCACCCTCACCGGCATGCTCCTATCATCTGAACCGTTCTGACGAACCGCCGCCATCCGGGTGGGACGCCTTGTGGTGTTTAGTGTGCTTTAAAAACTGTGGAGGCGCGGCGGGCATGGGGATGCAGGCGATAGCCGACCCAGCGTTCGAACTGGGCGGCGTAGTCGCGTCGGAAGATGTGGCGCGTGCGTGGCGGTATGAGGGGGCGGCATTGCAACATATCGCCGCAAAGATATGGCAGTGGACGGCTGAAAGATTGCGAAAAACAATAATTCAGCCGTGGGTTGGGCCGGGTTAGCGGCGAGGAGCGAAGCGGGCGGTGATGGTTGAGATGAAGAGGCCGGTGGCTATGACGAGCAGTCCGACTATGAGCAGGTCGGTAGCTTCAACCCTTACGGGATAGACGGTTACAGAGAGCTGGGCTTCATTGCCGGCCAGTTTGATGAAGCCGAATGTCTGCTGTAGGAGGCAAAGGATGACGCCTGTAATGATTCCGATGAGCCCTCCGGATGTTGAAATTAGCCAGCCTTCCCATGTGAATATGGCGCGAATCATAGAGGTGCGTGCACCCAGAGCCTTGAGGGTCTTCATGTTGTCGGCTTTTTCGATCATCAGCATGGATAGGGTCGAGATTACGTTGAAAGATGCGATGAGGAGGATAAAAGCGAGCATGATGAATGTTATCCATTTCTCAATGGCTATCATGCGGAATGATTTTTCTTCCTGTTCGAGTCGGTCTGCGATTCTGAAATTGTCGCCTAAGAGGGCTGAGATCTGTTTTTTAGCTGTTTCGGTGGTGATGTCTTTTTCGAGGGAGACCTCGATGTCGGATGCTTCGCCGTTGTCGTAGTCGAGGAGGTCTCGGGCGGTCGGGAGGCTAACGAAGAGAGTCGAGGCGTCTTTTTCGGATTCGTTCAGTTCATAGACACCGGCGACGGCAAGCGAATCGGAGCGGAATGCGCTCATCGGATTTGCGGGATTGATGCGTCCGAGCCGTCGCGGGACGTAGAGGGCGAGCGGAGTGAGGGCGTCGGGATGTGTTGCGAGTCGGATTGCCGTTCCGACGGAGAGCAGAGCGCAGTCGACAGAATCGTCGAGAAGCGTATAATTCCCGTCTATAATCGCTTCTTTCAGTCTGCTGACACGGTTGAATCCGGATGGGACGCCGCGCATTGTGACGGCCATCTGACGGCCTCCGGAGATTGCGAGGGCTTGCTCGTCGATTGTTGCGAGTGCGGTGTCGATGCCCGGGATGCGGGCGATTCTGCCGGCAATAGAGTCGGCGTTGAGAATCACTTTTCCGCTGAGGGGGGTGATTTTCAGTTCCGGGTCGACGACAGAGAGCCTGTTTTCGGCGAGGTCGCGGAATCCGTTGAAAACGGAGAGGACGCAGACAATGGCAATCGTTGCGACGGCAACGCCGCCGGTCGAGATGAGCGAGATGATGTTCACGGCGCTATGGCTCTTCTTGGAGAAGAGATAGCGCAGGGCGATTCTCAGCGATACCATTGAAAGAATTGATCGGTTGTTTTGTCGGGATTGGGTTCTGGTCCGGTTTTCAGCGAGTCAGGAGGCTGTCGATGTTGTCGATGTAGTCGAGCGAGTCGTCGAGATAGAAGGTGAGCTCGGGAGTCTTGCGGAGCTGATGGCGCACGATCTGAGCGAGTTCATAGCGTATTGTCTTGGCTGATCTGTTGACGCTCTCGATGACTTCGGGGGCTTTTTCGGACGGGAATACGGACAGATAGGCTTTAGCTGTGCTGAGGTCTGGCGATACTCTTACTGTGCTGACAGAGACGAGAGTTCCATGCATTTTCGCTGTCTGTCGACGGAAGATCTCACTCAGTTCTTTCTGGATGAGGCGTGATATTTTGGCCTGGCGGGTTGTTTCCATATTGTTTTGTCTGTTTTGGATTAAACGATTGTCGTGATGCGGGTGCGGCGCAAGGTGTTCCGCTACGTTATAACGTAATGCGCCGCGAAAAGGCTCACAAAGTTAGTGAAAAATTCCCGTAGAATCTCTGTGTTCGTTGAATATGTTATGAATGAGCTATTTCCAACAGACTTTTAGGTCGAACTAATTTCCCGTCTGAATCAACAATTGCAAATATATTCTCTTGGAGTGTAGCCGTTAATGGTAATTTTGTCGTTATGATCGTTATTATAGGGTGTATTGTGTCTTTAACTTGTAGGTGACGCGGATTTCATCGTGAAATACTCCAGGCTTTGTATCGAATTGCGAATTTCCGATCTTTTCAACGTACATATAAATATAACCGTATCTGTCTCCGCGAACTGATGCATCATACCATTTCACTTTTGCCACATATCCTCCGTGGTCGATTATCTCGCATTTCCTGTTCCATTGCGCATTTATAGGGATGTTGACTGCGTCGAGAGATTCAACCTCTCCGGTGTATGTGATTGCCGGGGCATCAAGGTAGTTGCTTAGTCCTTCAGCCGGAAGAATATCAGGATAATTGTTTATAATCCTAAATCGGAGGGTTCCCATTGTGGCGGTAAAATCCTCACCTCTCCCGATGGTTTCTATGAAGATGCCGGATTCTTCAGGTTCTTCTATACATGAGGTGAATGCCGAGAGTAATATAGCAATGGAAAAGGCGGTAATCTTTAGTTTAATAAATGTGCTCATAGTGATGTTTTTTATCAGTTGTATTAAGTTTTAATTGGCGATTACAAGGTTCGCGCCCTCAATCTCCAGTCGGGGATTCGTACGGTCTGCTGTTGCAAATTTAGTGCATCTGTTTGATAGATGCAACGTTTATGCTGTAAAACACATAATAGGATGTAATTCGGCTCTAAATCATAGCCGAATTTCTTTGTTACGGTCAGGATTGGCTCTCGTTGTTTTGGGGGTGGAGGAGGATGGTGCGGGCGTTTCTGCGCAGGCCTGCGAGTTTGGTGCGCTTTATGGCTGAGTGGGTGAAGAGTGTGGAGAAGGTCTGCTGGTCCATGTCGGCGGCTTTTTCGACGGTCAGCGAGGAGAGGGCGGGGCGTGGACGGAGCTCGGGGAGGACGGGCATGGCGGGGGCTGTGAGGTTGTGGGGGCATACGGCGGCGCAGATGTCGCATCCGTAGAGGTGGCCGTGGAGGTCGGTGCCGGACGGGAATTCGCCGCGATGTTCGATGGTCAGATAGGAGAGGCATAGGCGGGCGTCGACGGCAGTGTTGTCGGAGAGGGCACGGGTGGGGCATGCTTCGATGCATCTGCTACAGTTGCCGCATGAGCG
>JAIDJZ010000194.1 GCA_029051965.1 Paramuribaculum sp.
ATAATTACCTCTTCCACACCTCCTATATCATCTACATCAAAGCTTCGAACTTTTCGCAGCTTTCAGCCAGCCTGCCGTTTCTGGCCGGAGGTCTCGAGAAAATGCTCGTTGAAATGATCCGCAAACGAATCAGCGCCGACTATCCATCCTATCGTCCTCACTCCCAATACTGGCAATTCCAGCTCGTGGAAATCCCTGAGGACGCCGAAATCGACGGAGTAACCGAAGAGGAGATTGAGAAGGGCGCATTAATCCAGATCCGTTCGGATCTGTTCCCGCCTACGGAAGACGAGGTCCGGTCCTCCGCCTCATCAGACCGGGTCGTGACCACCGTCCACGGCGTCAACTCTCTTAAAGCCATCAGAAACTGTATAAATCCGGATATCCTTGCCACGATCGACCTGATCGAAAAAGACCGAATCAGACTCAACTTGGTTCTTGACAAATCAGAACCTCACTTCGCCGGACGCAACACCTCGCCCCACTCCTCCACACGAAAAACGCAAGCACCCGTCCCTCAGCCATCGACCATGCAGATGGCCGCAGAATATTATGCGACCCTCGAGGCTCAGGATGGCGAATTTCTCGAAGGTGCGGCCGGCAGGCGGATCCACACAATTGCCATGACCGACGACGAAATCCACATTGTCGGACGCAGTTCCATGCCCGGACATCCTGGCGTACAGATAGCACGCGTAAACAGCGACCGGATTCTGACGCCCCACGTGAAAATCCGCCGCAATCCATCGGCCGGGACTTTCGAGCTGTCGGCAATCGGCCCTACCCGTCTCAACCAGCGTCTTCTCAAGCCGGACCCGAATGCGTGGATTCCCCTCCCAAAGAAATCGACCTTCATCCTTGACGACGAAATCCAGCTTTGTTTCCGCGCAACAGCATCGTCTCCGGATTGATATAAAAAACTCATTTTCCATACAATAGCCAACACCGTCCGACCATGCTGAATATTCTATTCGCCGTATGCCTCCTGCTCCTTGTCGGGTATCTCTGTGTGAGTCACTTCAAAAATCTCCCTCGATGAACCAATCAAAAGCTACCGCAACATTCTTTGGCGCGACCGATACCGGACGCGTCAGAAAAAACAACGAAGACAACTATATCGCCTGCGAGATCCGCGGAGGCTCCCACCTACTCCTTGCCGCCATCGACGGCATCGGAGGCTACGAGGGGGGAGAAGTCGCCGCCCGCATTGCACGTGACACCATCATAGCCTACGTCAACGACTCTGCCGACGGCAACTGCCTTGATATCCTGAAAAGCGCCGTCACCGCGGCCAACAATGAAATCGTGGCACAGAAACAGCACGACCCACAGCGGTCAAATATGGGATGTGTTCTCTCTTCCGCGATCATATCGCTGGAGGAAAGCCGCCTATACATGGTCCACATCGGCGATTCGCGGCTCTATCGCTTCACCCCCGACAGCGGACTGACAAAACTCAGCCACGACCATTCGCTTGTCGGATTCCGCGAAGAAATCGGCATGCTGACCGAGGAACAGGCGATGAAACATCCGCAACGAAACATAATCGAACGCTCGCTCGGAGATATCTTTCACTCGCCCGACGACGAGAATTTCCTTGACGCAGGCATATTCCCCATTTTCGGACCGACGCAGTTTCTATTCTGCTCCGACGGTCTCAGCGACATGATCTATTCGGCTGAGATTGCCGGAGTGCTTGCCTCTGACAAGAGCGCGCGCGATGAAGTCACACGGCTTATCGACATGGCCAATGAAGCGGGCGGAAAAGACAACATCACGGCTGTGATTGCAAAGCTCTCCCTGCCGATGCCTGCTCCCGGGTCAACCGTCTCCGGCAGAGAAGCCTCATTCAGCGGAATCAGTGACCTCCCTCCGGCCGACAACAGCGACGACTTGATCGCAGCAGATCCTGTCGACCCGACTCCGGCCGCATCCGGTCACAGCAATAAAAAACAAGACGGTCTTACCCGTTTCAGAATATATCTGATCACGACTGTCATTGCATTTCTTGCCGGAGGAACCGTCGGCTACTTCATCGGAACTTACACAGGCGAACAACGCGCCCAGAAGGCTATCGCTGCCGTCGTAACCGGAAAAACGCTTCCGGATTCCGTCATCATACCACCGAATAATCCGGACAGCACAGTAGCTGATTCACAACGAGTCGGCAAACAAACAGCCGACTCGATAAATAGAGTCCACCGGCAGGCTGCCGACTCCGCTCGGGCGAAGAATAAACCGAACCTTTCCAATAATCCATAACCCTACGTAATGAAAAGCGACTCTCCAATAATGGGCTATCTGCTTTGCGCCATCATGTTTGTGATCGGCTGCTTCGCCATGCTCTCAAACTATAATGCACTTTTCAGCGACGTCGAGCACGATATCGCCTCCGGCCGCACTCTGCTACTCGACCGGTCGGTCAGACCGGATTCCGTACGCCGGCTGCTGCTCGACGGCGGCTATCTTGAGGATCCAGCCGACGCGACTCTGATCTCAACATGGCTGGCCGAACGCATCGCCACCGATGGGACTCCCGAAAATCTTGGCGAGCTCAACCGTCCGAACTTTAAACTCAATGCCCGGTCGGCCTACGGTCAGGGAGGCGAACGAATCAGAGCTCGAGTTAAAGCTGACTTCAGAAATCTCGGCATGGATGAAGAGTGGCTCGCAGCCAGCAAAACTCAACTCTCATCAGACTTCGGAAACGGCCCGGCCACAATCACGGTCAACATCCTGAATTCGAAGGAAACCGCCGACGCTCCGCTCTCGGGTGTGACAGTCCGGCTGCGCGAACATCTGACGGACTCCACAGAAACCGGCAATGGCAAGACCGACGGCAAGGAAGCGGTGATCTATGTCGAGACCCGCGGTTTCGCTGTCACTGATGCAAACGGACAGGCGCGTTTTCATCTCGAACCGGGCCACAGCTACAGCGTTGTTCCGATCGCACCAGGCTATGAATACGGACGCGAAAAGGGAACCAGTCACTCAGGGCAGCTCGGCGAAAACGGTCTCACTCTCAACTTCCGCCAGCGCACACATCTCATTACACCCTTTGACAGACACACCTATCAGGCTCTCAAAAGCGACCGCGCACTGATTGTCAGGACTCCGGCTCAGTTCAAAAACAGCCTGATCGCAGGAGGCGTCATTTTCCTGGCCTCATGGCTGGTCTTTTTCGCGTTCCTTACTGCGAGAGACCGGAAGATGAAGACCCGTACCGACTATCTGCTCGTCACGACCATCATGGTGCTCACCGCCATCGGATTGCTGGCAATGTATGCCATGACCAATCCGCTGAACGATAAGACCTACGGACTCAACATGGCTGAAGCCCTTGCCGCAGGTCTGCTTGTCATGGGACTCGTCTCGGCCATCAATCCGACAAAATTCTTTGCCGGGAAAAGCCGCCTGCAGGGAGGCGTTCTCCCGTTCGACCCTCTCGACCGGATGTTTTCCGGCAGGAAAAAACGTTCTCTGACATCGGCCTCAGCCATTAGCTTCTCTACAGGCTTCACCTATCTGCTCGCAGCCGTCGCACTGATCATCGTTCTCGGAATTTTCGGCACAGGGCCTGACGGCAGCGACGCCCGAGTCAACCTCGGGGGATTCCAGCCGAGCGAGATCTGCAAATATCTGATCGTCATCTTCATTGCTGCATTCTTTGCTGAAAACGGAATGCTTTTGCAGGCTTTCTCATCGAAACTGACCCCACTATCCGCTCGCCGAAAGGCCGGAATCGTGAGCGTCATTGTCGCTGTCATGTTAGGTCTGATGATGCTGTATCTACTGGTTCTAAGCGACATGGGACCGGCTCTTGTCGTGCTGGTCACCTTCATACTCCTCTATTCGATGGCCCGCCGCGATTTCGCGTCCCTGCTGCTGGGACTGTTTTCGTTCATCGGAATAATGCTGGCCGCACGTGCCATCAACAACACCCTCGCAACTCTTTCGATTGCCGCAGGCGTGTGGCTCGCCGTCTGGCTCATCTACGGATGGGTCCGTTCGCGCCAGATCCATGAAAGCGCAATCATCATCAATCTTCTGATTGTTGTCTTTTCTCTCGGTGGTCCTATCCTCAACGCGATGGGCGCCGAGTCGGAAGCCGCCCGACTGACGAACCGTACCGAAATGGCATGGGGCGGACAATGGAACAATCATGTTCCGGGAGGCGATCAGGTTGCTCAGGGAATCTGGAGCGCAGCGTCAGGAGGCATGACAGGAATGGGACTCGGAAACGGATCCACCTCGGTAGTCACCGCCTTCCACACTGATATGGCCCTGG
>JAIDJZ010000195.1 GCA_029051965.1 Paramuribaculum sp.
GTATATTTGCGGCAGACCTTGAAATGCCTTAAAAATACAATCCCACAATCAATTACAACCATGAGACACTCGATTCTCTCGCGGCAATGTCGTCGGCCACCTATGCTGAAAAACAGGGATAGTATTAATTGCAATGCAAGAAGTAAACTGATTATAAACCAGAAAAAGTGACGGATATGAAAAAGTATGTTTATATGGTAATGGCAATTGTAGGATTGTCGGCTTTGGCGGGCTGTAAGGAGGACGCCTATATAGAGCCACAGATAGGTGAAACTTGTGGCACATATTATTATGACCGGTTAGACCGGCCGGAGAGGATAATTCATGCAGGATCTGTGTTTTCGCAATATGACTATATCGGATCAGAAGAGTGCCGTTTCAGCCTTTCAGACAAAAAATTTCGAGGCCGGACTTATCTTCAGATCAATATCGGGAACATGCCAACGGATATGCTCGTGAGGGTTGACGGCGATGTCTTCTGGGGATATGATCCGCAAACGGAGAACGAGTTCAAGATGTATGACTTTTCGAAGTGGCCACTTGAGGAGGGCGATTCAGTCATTTACCGTATCTATGAAGTCAAAAACCGTAAGATAGCAGGCATCGCAGACTACAGCGATGTGCTTAAAAAGCCGGAGAGCGAGAAGATGCTTGGAGAGGGTGTGCAGTCGAGGTGTACAATTTATTATAACGATGATATTTATGACGGGGCTTATCCGAAAACCTCATATCCAATAATTCTGTTCGATATGCCTATGGTTCAGAGAATGTATTCGTATAGTTTGCTGTGTAAATATTACGAAGACTCAGCGTCAGGCGGCTATTATATTGAGCGGGAGACAGGTCCGTTGCGGCTAAAGTATGCCTTGCATTTCGGTGCCATTTATGGGAACGGCCTGTTTTTTAAAGAGAAAGATCGAAAACGTGATAACACTTGTTCGGTGAAGATTAGAGCATTCTGAAACACAGGTGTAGAGATAGAAGAAATAATGATTATCGCGGATGGCAGGGACGCTCCACATGAATGTGTGTGGGGCGTCTCTGATTTTGAGCGGCCGCACATCCGGATCATCGCCTGAAGCATTCTGACAGCGTCGTCGCCATCCGGCAGAAAATAGCAGGCACCGCGTCAAAATTCATGATTTTGACGCGGCGCCTGTTGTTATTAGCGAGTTGTGGGATTAGCGAGTGGTCAGTTTAAGGGTGGCAGCCTTCAGTCCGGGAGCAGAGGCTTTGAAAGTGATCTCACCCGGTTTTTCGCCGGCACGGACAAGTGCTGTCAGCTGACCGTGGAAAAGCGACATTGAGGGAGCCTGGAACAGCTCGACGCATGTCGGGTCGCCATTGGCTGCCGCTTCATAGGTTCCGGCGCCATTTACTGAAAATTTCACCTTCTGACTTGCATCGGGGCAAAGATTGCCGTCCTTGTCAACGACGCGGACATTTATGAAGGCCATGTCTTTTCCGTCGGCTTTATAGTCGGCGCGATCAGCGCTGAGTTCGATACGATAGGGCTTGCCGGCAGTTCTGACCTCGGCGGTGTCAACGGGTTCGCCTTTCGAGTTGTAGCCGACAACGGTTACGATGCCCGGCTCGTAGCGGGTGTCCATCCACATCAGTCGATAGCGTTTCTGACGTTCGAAGTTTTTGCGTGCTTCGTCGGTATAGCTGCTGTCGACTCCGACAGACAGGTCCTTCTTCCGGCGTCCCTGGCTCACTCCGTTGATGAAGAGCTCGGCTTCGGGGAGGTTTGTGTAGACAAAAACGGGCGTCACTTCACCTTCGCGACCGGGCCATGTCCAGTGCGGGAGGATGTGGAGTGTCGATTCGGAGGGGTTCCAGTGGCTGCGATAGAGGTAATAGCGGTCTTTGGGAATGCCTGCGAGGTCGATGATTCCAAACAGCGAACTATGGCTGGGCCAATTGGTATAGTAGGGAGTCGGCTCGCCAAGATAGTCGAATCCGGTCCAGACGAATTCGCCTATGCAATAAGGAAGATCTTCATGCTGGATGAAGTCATCTTCGGGAAGGTTTGACCACCCACAGTGTTCAACATCATAACCGGAGGCCTGATGATCGTCGTAGGTAGCCATCGCCTTACGTTCGACGGGGAATTTGTAGACGCCACGTGAGCTGACTGTCGATGCGGTCTCGGTTCCGAGAACGATCTGCTGCGGAAGCTTTTCATAGGCTTCCGGATACTTGAACGGACGGTAGTTGAAACCGGCGACATCCATGATTGCGGCGAAGTTGTTGTTGAGAACAGCGTCTGGCCCATCCATTCCCTGTGTCACAGGGCGTGAGGGATCGACACGGTGGCATATGTTCTGAAGGAAATAGGCGGTCTTTACGTCGCCTTTATGCCATTGTTCGGAGACTTCATTTCCGATACACCACATAACAACGGAAGGGTTGTTGCGGTAGTGACGGATGAGGTTGGTGAGGTCTTTTTCGGCCCATTCGTCGAACAGGAGGTTATAGCCGTTTTTCACTTTCGGCTTGCGCCATTCGTCGAAGCTTTCAGCCATGACCATCATGCCCATTTCGTCGCAGGCTTTGACAAACTCGGGAGCGGGCATGTTGTGGGACGTGCGGATTGCATTACATCCCATATCCTTGAGCATCCGGATCTGGCGGCGGATTGCAGCGTCGTTGACAGCGGCGCCCAGAGGGCCGAGGTCATGGTGGTTGCAGACGCCTTTGAAGACTGTTTTCTCGCCGTTGAGGTAGAATCCGTCGTTGGGGCGGATTTCGATCGAACGGATGCCGAAGGTTGTGTTATAGGTGTCTTTGACCGTATTACGCTCAACCAGTTCGGATTTCGCCGAATAGAGTCTGGGCGAGTCGGGCGACCAAAGCTCAGGTTTTTTGACAATGAATGTCTGATTGACGGTCGAATCATTGTAGGCAAGGTCAATCAGGCGCGATGAAACGGATTTGAGTTCGCGTCCTTCGGGAGAATAAATCGTGGTGCGGAGTTCGTATTTCGACTCATCCGCGCCAGAAGGGAGAACCACTTCTGTCGCAACTTCGACTCTCGCCCATTCCTTGCTAACCTCGGGAGTTGTGACATACGTGCCCCACATCGGGATGTGGGCGCCGTCGGTAATAATCATGTGGACATTCCGGTAGAGACCAGCTCCGGGATACCATCTTGAAGATTCAGGAAGGTTTTCCAATCGGACTGCGATGAGGTTTTCCTCACCGGGCTTTACGAGGTCGGTCACGTCGAAGAAAAACGAGTTGTAGCCATAGGGCCAGTAACCGGCTTCCTTTCCATTGACGTAGACACGCGCATGCGACATCGCTCCGTCGAATTTCAAGGTTACGCGTTCGCCATCGGCGAGGTTCGGCACGTTTACCTTATTGCGATACCATCCGGTTCCGACAAACGGGAGACCGCCGGTTCGTCCGGCATGTTCCATTGCCTCTTTCTGTCCATCCTGAGCAATCGCGACGTTCTGCATGTCATTCTGCCAGCTGAACGGTCCGTAGATGGCCCAGTCA
>JAIDJZ010000196.1 GCA_029051965.1 Paramuribaculum sp.
GAAGTATTGAGTTGCAGTTGAACACTCCAACATTTTAGTTTATGATTTATTTCCCCCAACCGATTCTACCGCCTTTTCGATGTGAATTCGTAGGCGCCGCCGCTGTTCCTGCGGCTCTTGCTGAGGCCCGTCGCAGGATGGAGGCTGGTGAGGTTTCTGCTGATGTTGTTGCTGAGGCTGAAACGCAAGCTGTTGAAAATCTCGTAAAAGAACTCTACGAACTTGGATTCGAGGAAATTTCTGATGGAAATCTCCGTGGAGCCATAGAAGTAAGCGATCTGATAGGTAGTGATTCCGCAAAAATTGAATTTGATCCGGAAAGCCGGCTTTTGCGAAACTACAACAGCCTTCGGTCGATCGTTCCGCTCGGAGTTGTCGCACGTCAGGATCTGCCTTCGCCTGCTTCGGCTTATTGTGAGGCAATCGGACGTAGTGCCGGTTTGTTGTCGTCGGAAGAAGCGGCCCGTAGAGTCGAAGCCGCGATGATGGATGCCCTGACTGCTCTGTACAATCTTGGATGCCGCAGCGTTCTTTTCATTGATTCGACGTGGGGCAATACGGATTATGCCGTTCTCGCTGAAATCAATAACCGCGTCATTGCCGCGCTTCCGGAAGATATGACTGTTGCAATGCGCCCGTTGCTCGTTGACATGGATTATCCGGCTGAAACAGTCATCGGACGAATGAATGCGGAAAATGTGAAGTCGCTCTATATCCATAGTCAGCCTCTCAAGCGTCTGAATCTTCTCGAACATGTCAAGGAGGGCCGCAATATTGTTGTCGGTCTTCATCCGGAGCTCGAGGAGCAGGGGCGACAGGACAAAATTGTGTCTCTGATTGAACTGATGAGCTGCAAGGTGCCTTTGGAATGCCTTTCGATCAGCAATTCTGGACTGGAAACCGGAGGGGAGACCAATCATAGCGGGTTGCGTCGGAAACTTCGACTGATCAAGCAGGCCGCAGAGGCAACCTGGTAGGGCGAGCGGAGGCACAATTCGGAGCAGTCCGACAGCACTGTAATGCTCCGAAACGAACGATTGTCGGTTGAAAACCGATTAAAATCGCAGTTTGTGGTTGATTTGCGTGCGTAAAAAGTTGCAAGGTTAAAGAAAAATAGCTAAATTTGCACTCCGAATTGTGAATAAACAAAAACGAAAAAATCAGATACGGCAATGAAAAGAACATTTCAACCTTCTAACAGAAAGAGAGTTAACAAACACGGATTCCGTGAACGTATGTCAACTGCAAACGGTCGCAAAGTATTGGCTCGTCGTCGTGCCAAAGGTCGTCTGCGTCTGACTGTCAGCTGCTCTATTGCCAGCAAGTAATTGTAGGCTCGAAGCTGAAATAAAACATAATGCGGAAGACTGCATCGTTTCATCGATTGCAGGCTTCCGCGTTTATTTTCAGGGATTGCGATAGGCGGGCGGCAGGGGAATTCGGCCGTTGTCGATGCGTTTTATTAGTAATAAGGAATCATGGGGTGTCGGGTTCTAATAGTCGGCTTTGCGGAACGATCCGTCGCGGTCGAATTCGAGTTCGACACCATTGGAGAGTTCGACTTCATACTTGTTGCGAGAAATGTCGACGCTGACAATTTTCTGGCCTTTGAAATTCCGGCGCACGTAGTCGGTGATCGGCTTCAGTATGAGGCCTTCCGGAACAGAGTTGTAGCCGCAGTCGATTTCTTTGATGTTGCCCTTCGAGTCAAATTCAATCTCACTCCCATTGGATAGAATGACGTCGTAGTCAGTGCCGCCGAATGTGCCTGACTCAATTTTGATGTGATTGACCTTTGTCTTTGGGAAGTGTTTCTGAAGAAAGGCATTGGCGGCTGCGGGAAGCTCACTGGCGTTAGTGGTCACGCGTTCGCGGGCACTCATCGGAAGAATGGCAATGACTGCAAGCAGAAGGAGTGAAAGGGACTTTTTCATAATGTCTGGATGTATATAAGTGTGATTATATGATAATAACCTGCTTGCGGCAGATTTGGTTCTGCAATGAAGTTGGAATTGATCTCTTGTTGATAGATTGACAGGATTATTAAACTCCATATGAATATGGAAAATAATGTGAAATGGTGAAAGGAGTTGTCGAAAGTTCGATAGGCCCGTCGGGGCTGAATGTGGAGAGGCTGATGAAACTGAATATTCCGGATCTGGCTCTCGTATATGGTGGCATAAGAGGGCGCACAATGTCTTCTCGCCATCAGGAATTTGCATGGCCGATTATCAAGGAGTGTGGCATTCGCACAATTATTGATTTACGTGCCGACGGCATCAATACCCGTCTGGGTGCATTGTGTAAAAAGTATGGAATGGACTATTTCTACTATCCTGTTGATAAAACGGCATCATGCATAGAAAACATAGTGGAGCGTTTCCCGCAGTTGTGCGAGAAGATTGATGCCGGGAACTTCTACATTGCATGTGCGATGGGACTGCATCGTACCGATATCGCATTGAGCTGTTACTGGATATTCTATGGTGTCGACAGAGGGCTGCCCGCTCCGGAGATACGCGGCTACAGAATGGCCGACGGTCACGATGTGGATAAAATAATGCGTGTGGTGAATGCTTTCTATAAATATATGTCTTTATTGGAAGGGAAGCCGCCATTTTCACAGGAGGTTCTAAGCCGACGTAAGAAAATTATAACTGAACAGGCAAGATGTTGAGAATTAATTACTTTTCAGAGGTTGGCCCCCGTGACAAAAACGAGGATTGCATTGCTTTTGATAAATATAAATCTATTTTTGTGGTTTGTGATGGCATGGGTGGCCATGACGGAGGTGCGATTGCAAGTCGGACGGTCGCTGATACGATTGTCGGAGAGTGGCCTGGTGATGTAAATCGAATTTGTCGAAAGGCCTCGGAGGCTCTTGACGCAGTGGCGGGAAATACCGCGATGGGAACGACTATGGCGATGGTTGCAATTGAAGGTGATAAAGCAACTTTTGCTCACTGCGGGGATACTCGGATTTATCTGATAAGAGACGGAAGGGTTGTTTATCAGTCAGTTGATCATGTGGCTTTGACAGCTGTCGGAGATCCGATTATAACACGTGGCTTCTTTTTCCATAGCAATCGGTATATGCCTGAGCTTCATGCAGAACATATTGTTTCCGGCGACAGAATACTCATCTGCACGGACGGAGTCTATGGAAACGGCAAATGGAGTTCTCTGCTCGATTTGTTGACAAGCGAGATTTATGACTCCGAAAACATACGCAAATCAGTATCAGTAAATCCTCATGATAATTACTCGGCAATATCACTGGAGATTGGCTGATAGAAATAATCATGACATTCACTCTATAGAAATGAGCTATGACAAAAGAAGAATTGCAAGATAAAATCAGAGGGTCACTGGTTGGAGGTGCTGTCGGCGATGCTCTCGGTTACCCCGTGGAGTTTGTGTGTTCGTTTGAAGAGATCAGGGCGAAGTATGGCAGGGATGGGATAACCGTATATGATAAGAGTTTCCCGTGGTGTGAAGATGAGAAGGGGCAATATAAAGCATTGTTTTCAGATGACACACAGATGACGCTTTATACAGCCGAAGGTTTGCTTGAGACAGCGGGAAGCGGTAGGCCGATAGTTGCGACTATATGTAACTCCTATCTCGCATGGTATGGAGGACAGGTTGGTAAGAAGATCAGGATTGGCTATGATTCAAGCCTGGCCGGGATTGATGAGTTAAATAAGCGGCGTGCCCCGGGCAACACCTGTCTTTCGGCGCTGCTTTCCATCCGTAATGGGCGAGAGCCTGTCAATTCAAGCAAAGGATGCGGCGGAGTAATGCGTGTTGCTCCGATAGGCCTTTATGGCGCGTCTCACGGGTGGACTCTTGAAGAGACGGCCAGCCTGGCGGGGGAAGTAGCTGAGCTGACTCATCTTCATCCGTTGAGCACCTACTCTTCAGCGGCTTTGGCAGTCATGGTTCAATTGTGTGTACTGGCTGAAGAAGCCATTGTCACTGTCACGTTCAAGGCCATAGTCGATAAAACGCTTGGTTTCGTTGGCGAAGTTTATGGCCCTGATGCACCTGCTATGGGGGAATTCCAGCGTGTTATCCGGAACGCAATCAGCCTCGAGG
>JAIDJZ010000197.1 GCA_029051965.1 Paramuribaculum sp.
GTTGTGAAGTGCAAAATTACGAAAATATGATGTCATATTCATCCGTATTATTGAAAAATGGGAGTTCAAAAATGAAAAAAACGTGAAAAAAAATGAGGTTTTTGCATAATTGAATAAATATACTGAAATAATGTAGTACCTTTGCCATCGGAAAAGAACCTCGGACAAGACCTGATTATTTGGCCCCGGCCCGTCGATTTCTTAAAACAGCAGTGACGGTCCGGATAGCCGGAAGGCCGTAACTGAAATTCAACTGATCTAACCTATATTATTTATTAAGTAAGCATTTTTTAGTTCGATGGACGCGAACACAATAAAAGTGGAGTTTGCACGTGAAGAGCATGCGCGTTTTGCTGAGCGCATCTGTGATCTGATCTACGAGTCTGCGCTTCAGCGCGGAACCGGAATCGCACGTCGCTCAACGGATTACATTACGTCGAAAATTACAGGTGGAAAGGCTGTAGTTGCTCTTGACGGAGAGGAACTCATCGGCTTCAGCTATATTGAATGCTGGGGCCACGGTGATTTCGTCGCAACGTCTGGGCTGATCGTTGATCCCGCCTACCGCCATCTCGGTCTGGCCGGCCGAATCAAGGAGAAAACCTTTGAACTTGCGCGCACCCGTTTCCCGTATGCCAAGATTTTCAGTATCACCACGTCGCTTCCGGTCATGAAGCTGAACTCTCGTATGGGCTACAAGCCGGTGACATTCTCGGAACTGACCGACGACGAGGAATTCTGGCAGGGGTGCAAAGGATGTGTCAACTACGACATTCTTCAGCGCAACAACCGACGGATGTGTCTCTGCACCGGCATGCTTTTTGATCCTAAGCAGCCGCTGCCATCCAACACTGCGGCCACACCATATCTTATGCTGCTCAGAAACAAAATCAAAAAGCTGTTCAGCGTCCGATGACCGGCACTCCCGGCGCTCCGGCTTCGGGCCGGATAAGAACGAAGTAACAATAATTAAAAAAAATATCACCTCACTCACTCAACTTATGGAAACGAAAAAGAAAGTAGTGCTTGCCTTCAGTGGCGGCCTCGACACATCATTCTGCGCCAAATATCTCTCGGCCGATCTCGGCTATGAAGTCCACACTGCGATCGCCAACACCGGCGGATTCTCGCCCGAAGAGCTGTCGAAGATCGAAGAGCGTGCGCTTGCTCTCGGAGCTGCAAGCCATGCCGCGCTTGATGTCACCAAAGAGTATTATGACAAAAGCATCCGCTATATGATAGCCGGTAATGTACTTCGCAATGGAACATACCCTATCTCTGTTTCTTCGGAACGCATCTTTCAGGCAATAGCCATTATCGAGTATGCGAAGAAGATCGGAGCTGATGCCGTTGCCCACGGTTCGACAGGCGCTGGAAACGATCAGGTGCGCTTCGACCTTACGTTCCAGATTCTTGCACCTGAAATCGAGATCATCACACCGACCCGCGACATGACGCTTACCCGCGAATATGAAATCGACTATCTTAAGAAGCATGGATTCGAAGCCGATTTCAAGAAACTTGAGTATTCGATCAACAAGGGTCTCTGGGGCACAAGTATCGGAGGTAAAGAGACTCTCAAATCCGAGCTGACTCTTCCCGAAGAGGCTTATCCCAGCCAGGTGACAGCGACTGTGCCCGAAAAGCTGACAATCCGTTTTGCCAAAGGTGAGCCTGTAGCTGTCAACGGGGTTGAGATCTCCGACCGCATTGAGGCCATCCG
>JAIDJZ010000198.1 GCA_029051965.1 Paramuribaculum sp.
GTTCCGGAGTTGTCCGGGCTGAAGAGGACAAAGTATGGTTTAACAATATTATTTTCGATCAATAGTGTTTTTACAATATCTTCTGGGTATGCTGCAACTCCTGCTCTCTCCGCGTCGCGGATGGGAGGATATTGCAGTCGACGGTTTTTCGTCGACAGAAATCCTGCGAAAGGGTTTCGTCCCGCTCATTGTCGTAGTCTCGCTGACTTGTCTGCCTTCACTATGGTATCATTCCGATGCGACGGTTGCCGGAGTGTGTGAGCGTATGGTCGCGTGTTTTGTCAAGTTCCTCGCAAGTTTCTATGTGGCATCGTTCTGTTTCTCGCTCTACATTCCAACGTGTACGGACAATGTCATGTCAATGAACAAAAACCATACATTTATTGTCTATTCTCTCGGAATCCTTGCGCTACTTAACATACTGACCAATCTTCTGCCGATGGTGCCGGACATGCTCTATCTGCTGCCAGTCTATGTTTACTTTATTATGTGGCGCGGCATAACTTTCATGGAGGTGAAATTCAATGGTGTGATCAGTTTCATGCTGCTTAACCTTTTTGCACTTCTTCTACCTCCGTTTCTATTCCAATATCTGTTTAATCTGATTATACCGGCTTGAAAATGAAATTTTCTGAAGTAAATATAAAGAATAAGAGAGCGACGTTCGATTATGCTATTTCCGAGACCTTTACGGCGGGAATTGTGCTGACCGGAACGGAGATCAAGTCAATACGCCAGGGAAAGGCGAGCCTTGTCGATACGTTCTGCTACGTTGCGTCTGACGGGGTGTGGATCAAAAACATGTATATTGCCGAGTATTTCTATGGGTCGTATAACAACCATGAGTCTCGTCGGGACCGCAAACTGCTTCTTAATAAAAAAGAGATCGCAAAGCTCTCGAAATGTGGCAGGGAGACCGGCATGACGATCGTGCCGCTGCGTATATTCATCAATGACCGCGGCCTTGCGAAAATGGTCATCGGTATCGGCCGCGGTAAGAAGGAGTACGATAAGCGTCAGTCTATAAAGGAGCGCGAAGATAAGCGGGCAATGGCGCGTATGTTTGAGAAATAGGCTTAGAAATTAGAGTATTCTTCCTCGTAGTGCAGGTCTTTATAGTATAATGGAGCAGAGAGCGGGCCTCGTTCGATGATGGATTTTATAGTGTCGGTGACTCTTTTCTGTTGTATGTCCGAAGCTCCGGTGTTGAATGTGCGAACGAAGCCGTTCTGATCAACTACTACGGTTGTCGGATAATAAGATTCACGCGGAAGCCATGATGTCAGAGTTGAATCTGCTGCGATATGTGCCCATTTGAAGTTGCGGCTCTTCATTATTTTCTTTACTGTCGACGGAGATTCTACATTCACTCCGATGAAATTGCATTGAGGAAAAGAGTCCTGAAGGGATGAGAGCCATGGGATCTCGGACATGCAGGGAGGACATGTCGAAAACCAGAAGTTGAACACTGTTATCCGTCCGAGAAGATCTTTATTGGTCCAATGGTTTCCTTTGGAATCGACGATGTCTATCTGAGGCAGTGTTGTGGGTCGATGCCATTCGGTTTTTAGATTGCCGCGCGATCCCCAGAGTAATGTGTGCATATATTCGAAGAGTTCATCTTTTGTCCAGTCGGATTTTGTGGAAGCTGTCATCGGACGATGGGCATCGAAATAGATTCCCGGCGGAATCTGTCGGCCTGTCGTGGCGACAGACGTGTTGCGGTTTGACGAGCATGAGCATATGGCAGTACATACAGAGACGGCCAGAAGCGAGATGAAGAACAGATGTTTCATATTGAATATAATTTATAGTTGCTTATTCCGGGGCTGTCAGAATCAGTACGGTTTTGGCGGAGGCTGTGCGCGTAGCCCAGATTCTGTTTGTCCCTCCTTGTTTCAGTTTGAGCTTTTTAAATAGCTCTTCCGGTTTCAGAGGGAAGTTTCGTGTCGAAATATCGGCTTTTCCGCATTTTTCGCGAAGTGCTTTTATGTCGTTTTTGCTCATGGAGAAAACGCCGATTACTCTGTGGGATGATCCCGGGAAGTGCTCAGCGGCATTGTCAGATGTATAGAGATGGCTGTTGGGCGCGATTTTGTTAAGGCCGAAACGCGATGACAGAAGATTGAACGGACCTGTTTTGAAAACTGAGGGAAACGGCTCATGAAGCCATTGACCCTGTTTCGGATCGGAAATGACGGCGTGCGAGGATTCTTCTTCGCCGAATGTAAAGGGAAAAGAGTCCAGTGGCCCGCAATCGGTTATTGTTGCTGATATGATTGTCGGTTCTTTTGCGGATACGTCGCGCTCGCATATGACAACGAGTTCCTTGCATTCATGTCTGTCACCTATGGCTATTATCCGGCTCACATTTGAGATCTCGCTCAGGGTGTGTTTAATGTCCAGCATTGGCGACGCCTTTATGATGACTTTAGGTGCAACGCTGAGCATCCGGGGGAGAATGGCTGTCACATCGGGCGAGCAGTCGGCAAGCGCAAATAGCCGTCGGCCGTGGGAACCGCGTCTTGCCGGATCGATGAAGATTGCATCGAAGCTGTCGGGTTGAGAACTGTTGAGAAACTCAACGCTGTCACCTTCGAGAACCGTTATGTTGTTGAGTCCGAGCAGTGATGCGTTATGGGACGCACATGCCGCTGTAACCGGATTGATATCCAGTGCGGTTACAGAGGAAGCCTGCCGAGCGATATGGAAGGAATCAATACCGAGTCCGCATGTCATGTCGAGCACTCTTTGTGCCGGAGCGCAAAGTTGTGCATGGAAAGCTGCTAACGCATCGGAGGTCGCTTGTTCGGATGACAGGACCGACGGGAATCGGAAGCGTGGAGCTGCGAGCAGGGTTTCGTGGAGTTTTCGTGCCGTGCGCTGGCGGCATTCGATCTGGTCGATCACGTCGGAAAACCCGACTTTGCCGCGGTTGGCCAGGCGCAGACGGTTGACGTCCTCCATAGCCAGACGCTCGACATCGCTCCACTGAGTATCTGTCAGATTTATAATTTCCATTCAAGGTATAGTATAATCCGCAAGTTACAAAAAAAATGGCATTCGGCCATGCGGAGGGCGTAATTTGTTTGCTTTTCTCGAAGGGACAGCAGACAGTAAGCCGTAAAACAGCTTTGGCATGGAATTTGTTATTCTGACTGTAGATTTGTAAATTTGCAATGAACAGAAATCTCCCCTGATGATAAAAACACCCCAACTCCAACTGATTGCCGGACGTATAAGCGACGCGCTTCAGAATTCAAGAATTTCCGAGGCGTTCTCGGAACTGACAGCTATGGCGGAGGCGACTTCGGCTCCCTGGACGATAAAGAATGAGATAACCCGTCTGCAGGAAGGGTTCGGCTTTCTTCGAGAATATGCCGTCAGCGGTGTAGAAGATCCGAGCCGTGATGATATCCTTGCCGAAATCAAGGCTGGAATAACAACCCAGACAGAAGCAATTGTGCGACTTTCGATGGTCGAGGAGTCTCCGAAGATCTATTTCAGCAATCTGCGTTATGAGAGACTTCAGTCCGATTCTTCAATTCTCGGATTGATTGGCGAGTTTACGGCTTTTAATTCGACTCTCAGCATGATGGCGTTCACTTCGCCCTATGCAAAGTCCGACAATCTGAAAATGGAGAAGAGCCGTCAGATGGATATGGCGCGTCGAATCTTCAATCTCATATGGACTGCATTTCCGCTTAAGCCGGACGACGCAAGAGCAATTCGTTCCGCGCTCTCGGACGAAACGATCCGGAGTGAGTTCAGAGAGCTTTTTCTGAGCGCGCTGATGCTTGGTGCCTTCGAGTTTTATGATGAGAGAAGGATCGTGTTGCTCGCTGAAACCTATCTGACCGCAACGGGCGATCTTGAGTTGCGTGCTCTTGTGGGGCTGGTTCTTTCGCTTTGGATTCAGCGTGAGTCTCTTTCCGGGAAGTACCTTAAAAATGTGATGGGGTTTGTCCGTGAGAAGAAAGGGTGGGCAGAAGATCTGAAGATGATTTTCCTTAACCTCGTGCGCACACGTGACACCGATCGTATTACCCGAACGATGAATGAGGAAGTCATTCCCGGAATGATGAAGCTTCGTCCGGAGATTTTCAGAAAGTTCTCTGGAAAGGACCTGTCGGACGAATTCGATCCGGAAGAGATGAACCCGGAGTGGGAATCGCTACTTGAAAAATCAGGCATGGCAGACAAACTGAAAGCTCTGAATGAACTTCAGTCTGAAGGTGGAGATGTCATGCATTCTACTTTCGCCGCTCTCAAGGGTTTTCCGTTTTTTCATCAGGTGCCGAACTGGTTTCTCCCGTTCTTTACTGAGCAGGCCGATGTGGCAGATGTACTGGCTGAGTCTGCCGATGATCTTGGCGAACTTATCGCAATGATGCCGATGATCTGCGATAATGACAAGTATTCTTTGGTTATGTCAATGAGTCAGATGCCTTCGGCCAACCGCAGGATGATGGTGGAGCAGTTCAAAATGCAGAACATCAATCTGTCGGAACTGCGCAATTCGCTTCTCAATCCTGAAATTGCAAGCCGAAGTAATCGTGCCAATGATATTATCCATGATTTCTATCGCTTTTTTACCCTTTTTCGTCGTAAGTCGGAATTTGTCAATCCGTTTGCAAAGCCGATCAATCTTGCTGCAGTCGGATTGCTCTCGCCTGACCTTGTCGACCGGGAGGCTCTGCAGGCGGTAGGGGAGTTTTATTTCAAGCGTGGCTACCACACAGAAGCGCTTGAGGTTTTTCGGTTGCTTTTGTCGGAAGATGGCGCTGCCTCATTATGGCAGAAAGCGGGCTACTGTGAGCAACAGCTGGGTAACATCACAGAGGCTCTTTCTCTTTACAGACGAAGCGAACTCCTGTCGCCTCCCGGACAGTGGCTTCGCCGACGGATTGCGTATTGCCTGAAGATGCTCGGAAAGCATGAGGAAGCCGTCGGATATTATAAAGAACTCTCGGAAGAAAAGCCGCGCGATCTTGGTCTGGCTCTCAGTCTCGGTCATTGCTATCTTGCTCTCGGACGATTTTCGGATGCCCTGCAGTGTTATTTCAAGGTTGAATATCTCGATGAAAACGGTTCGAAAGCGTTGCGCCCGATTGCGTGGTGTTCGTTTGTTGAGGGGGATTACGACCGTTCTGAGAAATATTATGCGAAAATTCTTGCCGGTGATCCTACGCCGACTGATTATCTCAATGTCGGCCATCTTTATCTCGCCAGAAGAAATTTCAAGGAGGCTGCCGGATATTATTCAGCCTATCTTCAGAAGGTGGGTGGCGATTCCGGGAAGCTTTATGAAGCGGTAAATGCTGACAAGGAATATCTCGTCAAGGCCGGGGTCGACCAGCTGCTCGTTTCGCTGGTTCTCGACAAGGCTGTTTTTCCAGCGACATAAACCGGGTCTGACAGAATGATGACAATTCTCTCACTGTATTATAACTGAAACTAACATATGACAAATCCGTTATTAAAACAATTCGATACGCCTTTTTCAGCAATCCCTTTTTCGGCAATCCGGAATGAGCATTATCTTCCGGCAATAAAAGAGAGCATTACCAAAGCACTCAACGAGATAGATTCGATCGCGGAAAATGATCAGACTCCGACTTTCGAAAACACGATTGTTGCTCTTGAAAGAGCCGGATCGGATCTGGAGCGTTCTCTGAATGTTTTCTTTCCGCTTCTTTCGGCGAATGCCGATGAGGAGATGATGAATATATCGCTTGAGGTGTCGCCGCTGCTAAGCGAGTACTCTGCCGCAATCTCTCTTAACCGGAAGCTGTGGGAACGTATCCGGTCAGTCTATGATAAGAGGAATTCTCTTGATCTTGGCGTTGAAGATTCAACTTTGCTTAAGGAAACATTCGACAGTTTTGCCCGCAGCGGAGCGCTTCTTGAGGGTGATGACCGCGAGGAATTCAAACGCATAAAGGCACGAATCAGTGAACTGACAACGCTTTTTGGCCAAAATGTCCTTAAGGAGCTGAACACCTATGAGATCTACCTCAAAGAAGAGGATCTTGAAGGACTGACTGAAAATCTGATCGAGGAGGCTGCTCACGCGGCGGCAGCAAAAGGGCGTGAGGGGGAATTCCTTTTCACGCTTGCGCAGCCAACCTATGTCGGTTTCATGAAATACTCCAGTCGCCGGGATCTTCGTGAACGTTTGTACAGACTATATACGGGAAGGAATATGTCAGGCGAGTTTTCGAACATCGGGATTATCAAAGAGTTGACGGCGCTCCGTTCATCTCTTGCCAAGCTGCTTGGCCGGCCTACATATGCCCATTTCTCTCTTGAACCGACGATGGCGGCAACTCCTGATCGTGTCATGGAGCTCTTGTCTTCGCTACGTGATGCCTACCGTCCGGCAGAGCAGACAGAGCTTGCGGAGCTCCGGCAGTTTGCTTCGACACTTGAGGGGATGCCTGTTGAGCTGATGCCGTGGGATTACAGTTATTATAGTACTAAGCTGCGAAAAGCAAAATATGACTATAATGAAGAAGATCTTCGTCCATATTTTAAGCTCGACAATGTGATTTCCGGTGTCTTTGGTCTTGCAACACGCCTTTACGGTCTGAATTTCGCAGAGACCCGCGAAGTGGATCTCTATCATCCTGATGTCAGGGCTTATGAGGTGACAGATGGTGACGGAACTTATCTTGGAATTCTATATACGGACTTTTTCCCCCGCGAGAGCAAACAGGCGGGAGCGTGGATGACCGAGTTTAAGTCTCAGTGGATTGAGCCGTCAGGGGAGAATTCACGTCCCCACATCTCGATCGTAATGAATTTCACGAAACCGACGCCGACGAAGCCCTCTCTGTTGACTCCGGGTGAGGTCAGAACGTTTCTTCACGAATTCGGACATGCTCTCCACGGACTTCTTTCGC
>JAIDJZ010000199.1 GCA_029051965.1 Paramuribaculum sp.
TTGAAAGTGCGATCAATCCAAATGCGGTTTCGCGCGCTGGTGCGACTGGTCTCTGGCAGTTCATGCCCGCCACGGCCAAGGGTCTCGGAATGGAAGTGAGTTCGCTTGTCGATGAGCGTCGCGATGCCCGCGAATCGTCGCGCAATGCCGCACGCTATCTCAAGCAGCTCTACAATATATATGGCGACTGGTCGCTGGCCATCGCGGCATATAACTGTGGCCCGGGAAATGTCAACAAGGCACGCCGTCGCGCCGGAGATGCCAATTCTGATTTCTGGGAAATCTATAATTTCCTACCGTCGGAAACACGCGGATATGTTCCGGCCTTCATCGCCGCGAACTTCGTCATGAACTACCACGACGACTACGGCATCCACCGCCCCGTCATCAAACGCCCGCTCATCACCGACACCGTGGAAGTGCGCGAGCGTGTCCATTTCAATCAGATCGCAAACGTGCTCAACATTCCGATCGATGAAATCCGGATGCTCAATCCACAGTATAGAAAAGATGTCATTCCCGGTAGTCCGACGCGTCCATATCTGCTGACACTTCCCTCGCAGCAGGTGCTGAGCTACATTTCCTCGCGCGACGACATCCTGGCATACGAATCTGACAAATACACCCCCCGTTCGACAGTCTCCATCGGTCCGAACAAGAAGAAAGAAGAACCCGCTGAGACTCCCGAGCAGAACCAGCCTGCTGAGGAGGTGCCCGCAAAACCTGTTGAGCCGGATAAGAACACCATGCTTGCCGATCAGGTCACACGCACGACTCACACAGTCGGACGTGGCGAAGATCTCGGATCAATTGCCAAACACTATGGAGTCAGCGCAACCGACATAAAACACTGGAACAACCTCCGCCGCGGTAAGGTCAGAGAAGGAGATCAGCTTGTGATCGAGCTGCGTCAGCGCAATACGGTCGCTGCTGTCAACACCCGTCAGAAGTCATCGGCAGCGTCGGCACAGCCGGAAGTTCCTGCCCGCCAGACAAAGGCGCGCACCACGACGACCACCAATAATTATCAGACCGTACCGGAGCGCAACACTACCCGTAAGACAACATCGCGCTCCACTGTTCCTCAGCGCAACTCTGAGAAATATAAGAACAAGAAGCAGACTGCCGCAAAAAAAACCAAGAAGCCACAGAAACCGGTCGAACACACCGTCAAGAGTGGCGAGAGTCTCGAGAAGATCGCCAAACGCAACGGAACGACCGTCGATGCACTCCGCAAGGCCAACGGCATGAAGAAAAATGCAACGATGCTTCAGCCCGGTCAGAAACTGAAGATTCCGAAGAAAACCGCCGAAAAGCAGACTGCAAATAAATCAAAGAACACAAAACAGACTTCATCCAAAAATTCGAAACCTGCCAATTCAAAATCCCAAAAAGGTTCGAAAAAGAAAAAATGACAGTTGAACGCATGGAAGACATGTCGTAAAACATAATTTTGTAGCAAATTGCCAACGAGCGCCTTGAATTTAACTAAATTTAAGGCGCTCGTTTTGTCAAACTCTATTGTTTTATTCGTTATATTTGCAGCGAAACTCAAAAACAATGTCATAACC
>JAIDJZ010000002.1 GCA_029051965.1 Paramuribaculum sp.
TCGGGTGAGTGTATCGCTCATCAGATCAGATTTTCAAGTTCTTCGGGTGCGAGTGTCAGTTTTCTGAGGCCTGTCGAGGTGACGACGTAGGTGTTTTCGATTCCGACCGCACCGATTTTTGGGATTACGAATTTGGGTTCGAGTGCAATGACGTTGTTTTCGGCGAGAATGTCGCGGCTACGGGGGGCGATGACCGGCAGTTCGTTGATTTCGATTCCGACTCCGTGGCCGATGAATCCTGCTTTCTGACGGTGGCCCATGAAGTAGTCGTGGAGGCCGGCCTGACGGGCCATGTCTACGGCGATTTCATATAGGTCGCTGGCTTTTGCGCCGCTTTTGCCTTCGGTTTCGAGGCGACGGCATATTTCGATCGAACAGTGGTGGGCTGTCTCGGCGAGGGGGCTGATTTCGCCTACGCGGAATGTGCGCGTCATGTCGGTCATGTAGCCGGTGAAATTTCCGTTTATATCGGCCATTACGGTTTCGCCGCGGCGAATGACTGATCCGTTGCATCCGACAGGCAGCGAGGGGTCGAGTCCTTCTCCGCCCATTGCAAAGTCGTATGGTGTCGGGGTGTCGGCGTTGTCGCCCGAGAGGAGGTTGGCCATGTAGAGTTCCATTGAGTTTCCTGCGATCCGGAACTGTCCGAGGCATCCTTCGAGGCGGCTTGCTTTTTCGATTTCGATCTGGAGTTCGATGTCGGTCATTCCTTCATGGAACAGCGATGGGATCATTGAGTAGACGTGTGTCTGTCTGATTCCGGATGTTTCGATTTTTTTTAACTCTTCAGGGGTCTTGACGGCTCTTGCCTGACGCATGACTGAGGATGCGTTGCCGATTTTTGCGTCGGTGAAAATGGCACTCAGCCGTGCGACGAGCGAATAGGGGAGGGTGTCAAGTTCGAGTCCGAGCGATGATGGTGTGTCAGCTCCGACCGATTCGGCGATCTGTTCGGGCTTGCGCACGGGGATTACTCCGCTGCCTTCCATTCTGACGGGACGGCGAACGAAGTAGAGTGGAGCGCCCTTTGCGGGGATGTAGGCATATCCGGCAAAGACACGTCCGGTGAGGTAGTAGAGGTTGGCGTTGTCGGCTATGAGAACCGCGTCGAGTCCGGCAGAGGCCATTGCGTCGCGCACCTTTTCGATGCGCAGCGTCACTTCGCTGTCAGGGAGAAGAATGAGTTGCATAAACGCGGGTTGGGTACGTTGCTGTTATGTTGTTTACGTTATGGTTTGTCGATGATCACTCCGATCTGCCGGATTCCCCGCAGTGTGTCGAGTCTCATGACGTGGCGGATCGTTATTGTCGTGCTGTCGCTGATGTGGGCGGATGGGGAGACTGTTGTCTCGGCCTGGTAGGTCGGTCCGATTCCGCTTCCGAGCCATGCGCCGTAGATGTCGGACAGTTCCATGTCGATTGTGTCACGCCACAGTTTCCGGCCATCACGATAGGTTACTTCGAGAATCAGGTTGCGGTAGTCGTAGTCGTTGTCATGGCGCACGCCGATCTTGAACCGGCGCGGAGTGTCGGTCGAGTCGAGTCCGGCGGCGATGATAGCTACTGTGTCATTGTAGGCCCATCCTTTGTCGGGAAGTGTCGTGAACTGGCCGAAGTTGTCGTGTCGGTCGGAGCATCCGCCAATTGCTGCTGCTGCGATAGAGCCGAAAAGTATGAACCGGGAGATCGGTTTCTTACTGGTCATTTTTTTGCTTCTGGGATTGGGGTTGCTGACGCCGTTCCTCGCGGCGCTGGTTGCCGTTTCCGTTTCGTTCGCCGGAGGTTTCGGCGCTGTTTCTGTCGGGTTTGCGCTGTCTGTCGCTGCCGTTTTTCTGCGGGCGTCGTTCCTGCCGGTTTTTGGCGTTTTTCGAAGCGGAGCGGTTTTCGTCGGATTTCTGGCGCTGCTGTCCTTGAGGCTGCGTCGGCTGGGGGGCGTCTGCTCCTTCTTTGGGCTGTTTTGATTTCGGCTTGCGTTTTTTCTTCTTTTTCGCGTTGTCGAACCGGGCGATGCTGTCCTGTCCGAGAAGGTCGGCATAAGGCTTTTTCTCGGTGGCGTTTGCTTCGGATTCGGGAAGGAGTGTCAGCGGTTTTTCGCCGGCTTTGTTCATTGCGATGACTTCGAAGGCTCGGTCGGCGGTCAGGGTTACGAGGTTGGCCGGGACTGATTTGTCGGTCGAATATGTGACGGTGCGGTTGAAGACATCGTATTTGAAGTGGTAGTATGTGTTGTCGGCCGTTTCAAGACGGATGTCTTTCGGGGGCAGATGTTTGATGCTTTCAACGTAGGCGTCGACTTCGAAGTTGAGGCAGCATTTCAGCTTTGCGCACTGTCCGGCCAGTTTCTGGGGATTCAGTGAGATGTCCTGGAATCGTGCGGCAGCAGTTCCGACGCTGACGAAGTTTGTCATCCATGACGCGCAGCAGAGCGGTCGTCCGCATGGTCCGATTCCGCCTATTCGTCCTGCTTCCTGACGAGCGCCGATCTGTTTCATCTCGACTCTTACCTTGAATGTTTCGGCGAGTACTTTGATGAGCTGTCGGAAGTCGACTCGTTCGTCGGCGATGTAGTAGAATATGGCTTTGTTTCCGTCGCCCTGATATTCGACGTCGCCTATCTTCATGTTGAGTTTCAGGTCTGCGGCGATTTTTCGGGAGCGGATCATTGTGTCGTTTTCTTTCGCTTTGGCTTCTTCGAAGCGTTCGAGGTCGGCGGGTCGAGCTTTGCGGAGCACTCGCCGTACTTCGGCGTTGGCTTTGACGTTGGCGCGTTTCATCTGTCGGCGCACGAGCGGGCCTGTCAGTGTGATCTGGCCGATGTCATGGCCTGGAGATGCTTCGACGGCAACGGTGTCGCCGATCTCGAGGGGAATATGGAGCGAGTTCAGAAAGAATCCTTTGCGGGTGTTTTTGAACTGGACTTCAACCATGTCGCAGCTGTCGGCTGCGCCTGGGATGTCGGCCATCCAGTCGTAGCACGACAGTTTTCCGCGCGGCGGATCGTGATGCTCACACCGGCGACACCGGCTCAGGCGCAGTTCGTCGCCGCTGCCAAGCTGCGAAGCCGCCGCGTCATCCCCGTTCTGAGGAATAATTGGTTTTTCCGAATCCATAGGTATGCGTTATTTTGCAAAGCTGACAGAACGGGTTTCGCGGATGACGGTGATTTTCACCTGTCCGGGGTAGGTCATTTCGTCCTGGATGCGACGTGCGATTTCTGCCGACAGTTTTTCTGTTTCGACATCGTCGATCTTGTCGGCACCGACAATGACGCGGAGTTCGCGGCCTGCCTGGATCGCATAGGTCTTGATTACGCCGGGATAGCTGAGGGCGAGCTGCTCGAGGTCGTTGAGACGCTTAATGTAGGCTTCGACCATTTCGCGGCGTGCACCGGGACGTGCACCGGAGATTGCGTCGCAGACCTGCACGATGGGAGCGAGCAGTGAGCTCATTTCGACTTCGTCGTGGTGGGCGCCGATCGCGTTGCAGATTTCCGGTTTTTCCTTGTACTTTTCGGCCAGTTTCATGCCGAGGAGTGCGTGGGGCAGTTCGGGTTCTTCATCAGGAACTTTGCCTATGTCGTGGAGCAAACCTGCGCGACGTGCTTTTTTGGGGTTCAGTCCGAGTTCGGAAGCCATTACGGCGCAGAGGTTGGCTGTTTCGCGCGAGTGCTGGAGTAGGTTCTGTCCGTAGCTTGAGCGGTATTTCATTTTTCCGACGAGTCGCACGAGTTCGGGGTGGAGTCCGTGGATGCCGAGGTCGATGGCGGTGCGTTTGCCGGTTTCGATGATTTCTTCTTCGACCTGACGACGTACTTTTGTCACGACTTCCTCGATGCGGGCCGGATGTATGCGGCCGTCGGTTACGAGCTGATGGAGAGCGAGACGTGCGATTTCGCGGCGCACGGGGTCAAATCCGGAGAGGACGATTGCTTCGGGGGTGTCATCGACGATGATTTCGATTCCGGTTGCGGCTTCGAGGGCGCGGATGTTGCGTCCTTCGCGTCCGATGATGCGTCCTTTTATCTCGTCTGAGTCAATCTGGAAGACTGTGACGGAGTTTTCGATGGCGGTTTCGGTCGCCACGCGCTGGATCGACTGGACTACAATGCGTTTGGCTTCTTTGTTGGCGGTCAGCTTGGCTTCGTCCATGATGTCGTTGATGTAGCTCTGTGCGGCTGTCTTTGCTTCGTCTTTGAGCGATTCGATCAGTTTTTCCTTAGCTTCTTCGGAGGAGAGTCCGCTGACGCGTTCGAGTTCTTCCTGAGCTTTGAGTTTCAGCGAGTCGAGTTCGTTCTGACGTGCTTCTGCAGCAGCGAGGCGGTCGTTGAGTTTCGCTTTTGTCTGTTCGTTTTCGTTGCGGGCGCGCTGGTTTTCGCTCTGCTGCTGGTTGAGTTGCAGTTCGCGCTGTTTGAGCCGGCTTTCGTTCTGCTGGATTTTCTGCATGCGCTGGTTGGCTTGTTTTTCGGCTTCTCCAACGATTTTGAGCTCTTCTTCACGAGCTTCGAGCAGTTTGTTTTTCTTAAGGACTTCAGCCTCGTTGCGGGCTTCGTCGAGAATAGCGTTGGCACGCGAGCTGGCCATGTTGCGCTGAACAATCATGGTTACGACGATGCCGATAACCAATGCGATGATGGCTATAAATACACAGGTTATAATGTTTATCTCCATGTCGTTTATTTAATTATTTATTTTGACGGTTTATGTTTCCTTGGTTAAATGAGTGCGATTCAGGCCGATGTGTCCGGTCTGTAGCGGGTGGCCGGGGCGCATTTCCGCAATGAGTTGCGGGCAGTGTGCCGGACCGGCTGGCAATCGGGTGAAGGGGGATACCGTCAGGAGGAGTGGAGATAAAGGTTGGCTAAATGCTCATGAATCAGATGTTTTCCCGTAACAATCGCGACAATTCAGAGTCGAATTGTTCCAAAGTTGAATCAAGTTCGGCCATCTGGGTTTTCAGTTGGATGAAACCTTTGGCGAACAGGAGCGTGACCATCGCCAGAATCTCATCGGAAGAGCGGTCGGCGAATAGTTCGCTGTATTTGTCATAGGCATGGTTGACCTGTTTTGTGACGCTGCGGAGAAGGTGTTCTTCGTCGCGGTCGATGCACAGGCTCAGTTCCACGCCGGCTATTTTGAGCGTTATGTCCAGTTTATCTTTCATTGCATCATTCGGTTAGTTCGGCGATGCATTTGTCGATGTCCCGCACCAATTGCGATAAAAAGGCACGACTTCGCTCCACATCCTCGCGTCTGGGCGAAAGGGTTGTGACGACGCGCAACTGTTCGTTCTGTTGTCGCAGCCGGTCAATCTCCTGTTGCTGATGTTGCAACGTTGACTGGAGCTGGGCGATTTTTGCTTCGGCAGCACGCTTTTCTTCAAGAAGATCGACGTAGCGCTCGGTAAGGAGGCTGGCTTTGCTTCTGATACTTTCGAGTCGTTGCTGCAGATTGGCGGCCATTTTTACATATTTTCCACAAAGTTAGTGATTCTTTTCCAAAATCACCTTGTTTCAAAGATATTTTTTTGCGACGTGAGTCTGTTTTTAAGGTGCTCTGCGGGGTGGGGGCGCGAGGGTCAGATCAGTTTTTCGTAGGCCATTCGTTCGCCGTGGCCGTAGCGGATCAGTCCGCAGTATTCGAATCCGAGACGCGCAAGGATGGATAGCATCTCTGTGTTGTCGTGGTTGGTGTCGATGCGGAATGAGCCGGTTCCGTTTCCTGCGGCAAGTGTCTCGACGGATTCAAGGAATATGCGGCCATAGCCCTGTCCTCTTCTGGTGGGGTCGACTGCGAGACGGTGGACAACAATATATGGGATGTCACTGAGCCAGTCGCCTTCGATTTCTTCATAGGCCGGTTCGGGGTCGTGGCTGACGGCTCCATAGGCTACGACGGTCTCCTGTCGGTCTGTCAGTACGAATCCGCGTCCGTCTGCGATGTCGTCGAAGATGTCGGTGTCTGTGGGGTAGGTGTGATCCCACTGCTTGCGACCGAGCGAGAGCATTCGTTCGACTGCCATACGTATGATGGCGGTGGCGGCCGGAAGGTCGGCTAATGTGGCTTGTCGGAATTGCATTGTGGTCTGGATTGTGGTGGCAGCTGCAGGGGTCAGCGGTTGCGCGCTATCATGATGATGGGGTGGTAGGTGAGGGTGCGGAGGTCGCGGGTGATTATACGGCGGGCTTCCGTTATGGTTTTACTGTCCTGGGAGACAGCGTTGACTCCGGTGAGCCGGATGTGTGTCAGAAGCTCTTTCGGAGAATTGAATTGGCGGGCAATATGTTGCTCGTCGGCATAGAGGATTTCCATGTCGTTGCCGATCCACTGGGTCAGCTTTGATAGGGAGGGATATGGCGGCTTGCGGATTTCCATGAAGTTGTCGGGGCCGTAGGTGGCGATTGCGAGCCATCCCTCTTTTTTCAGGGCTTTGGAACAGCTGGCGATGAAGGAGCGCGGCGAGCAGAACCATTGCATTGCCGATGCCGTGGCGATGGCGTCGACTGTCTCCGGGCTGAGTTTGCGGATGGCTGTTTCGCCGTCGCAGATGTGATGCCGGCCCGGCAGGCGTTCAGAGATTTGTGAAATGTCCCAGAGCTGCAGGTTTCGGGGGGTGAGCCATTGGCAGAGGCTGTCGGTGAGGAGTCCGGTGCCTGCGCCTATTTCGATGAGGCTGTCGATTGTTTCTGAGGGACATAGTGCTCTCCACCGTTCGGAGAGTTCCGAGGCTATGATGCGCTGGATGCCTGCGTTGTCGTCGTATGTCTCGATGGCGTTGCTGAACCGTTGTGCCACAAGTTTTTTGTCGATTATTTCTCTCTCGAAGATCGATCTCAGGTCAGGGAGATGCGGCGCGTCGATTTCGATTGTGTCAACGTTTGCAAGGGTCCATGCGGTTTTCTGGTTGTCGGGTGGAATGATGTTGTCGTTGAGGGAGATATAGGCTTTGTCCCAGGCGGATCCGGCATTCTGCATGGCTGCGATGGCGATGAGTTCGTTGCGCAGGGAGTCGAGGCTGCGATTGGGCCGGCTGGCATTGAATGTCTCGGCCGCTTTTGCGCCGCCGCACATCCGCCGGTTGAATCTGCTCAGCGATTGCTCGGTCAGACCGGCAAGCGTTCGTTCGAAGATGGCTGTCGGGATTCCCAGTCGGTCGTCGACGGGGTGAAGGGTTCCGTTGACTGCGATGCGTGCTGTTATAGGCAGTTCCGGATGGCGGCTGATGAAGAGGCCTGCGGCGATAACTCCGAATGACCATGCGACGATCATTATTTCGGTGTGGCCTGAGTGTAGCGGGGCGTCAGTCGAAACGGAGTAGTCATAGGCAACCGCGAAGTCGCAATCGGTTGGCCGGAAGGATGAAAACGGATTCTCGTCCATTCCCCAGCCGGCGAAAAATAGAAGGAGACGCGATGATCCTGTGTTGGTCAGATGCTTGATTTTCATGCAGCAGCCTAATGTTTGTTATTGGTTTATGGCCGATTTGAGTGCGTCGGTCAGTCGGTCGATCTGTTCGAGTGTCATTGCGGCACTCAGGCTGATGCGGAGCCGTTCGGTGCCGGGCGGGACGGTCGGAGTGCGGATCGGCAGCACTTTGATTCCTTTGTCGAGCAACTGTGCGGAGATGCGCATTGCTTCGTTGGAAGAGCCGATTATGACCGGTGTGATGTAGCGCGGTGATTCTTGTCCGAGGTTTGCGGCGAGGCGTCCGGAGAGTGAGAGAAGGTGCTGCCGTTCGGCTTCCATTCCGACGATCTGTTCGATCATGAAGCGTGTCCAGGCGCATGTCATCGGCGGGATTGCTGTGGAGAATATGAAACTGCGCGCCCGGTTGACGGCATAGTCCCGCAGGGTGGGAGTCATGATGGCGAAAGCTCCCGCTGAAGCGCAGGCTTTGCCGAAAGTCCCGACGATTACGTCGATTTCGGGGAACGTCTGCAGGCCGCGGCAGAGGCCGAGTCCGCTGACGCCTACGGCTCCGAAGGCGTGGGCTTCGTCGACGTAGAGGATCGATTTCGGGAAGCGGCTTTTGAGAGCGCAAAGAGTTTCGAGGTCGGCTGTGTCGCCATCCATCGAGTAGACCGATTCGACGGCAATTATTATATGGCTGTAGTTGTCGTGTTCGCGACTGAGCAGGGTTTCGAGGCGGGCGAAGTCGTTGTGGGGGAATCTTCGGAAGGGTGCGCGGCTCAGTGTGATTCCGTCGATGATGCTCGCATGGACCAGGCGGTCGGCGAGTATAAGGGTGTCTTTTTCGGAGGCAAGGGCTGATATCAGGCCGGTGTTGGCGTGGTAGCCGCTGTTGAAAAGGAGTGCCGGACGGTCGCCGTAGAGTGTTGACAGCAGGGTTTCGAGCTTTTCATATTCTGTCTGATGGCTGCTCAAAAGGCGTGCTGCCGATGAGGTCATGGCGATTCTGCGATTTGTCTCATCGGCGAAAAAAACTTCCTGAAGGTCTTGTCGTGACCCCAGCCCGAGGTAGTCGTTGAGCGAAAAGTCGATCAGTCCGGCAGAGGATGTTGCCTGTGGGATTCTTCTGAAATTGCCTTCCGAACGGAGTCGGTCGAGAGTGTCAGCGTAGCTCATTTCGTAGAAGCGCCCTCCTGAACGATAGCGATCATTTTTTTGCAGAGAAACTCAAGATCCTCATCGCTGATTATATAAGGTGGCATGACATAAACAAGTCTGCCGAACGGGCGTATCCAGATGCCCTCTTCGACGCATCGGGCCTGGAATGAGGCCATGTCGACCGGTTTTTCCATTTCGATGACTCCGATCGAGCCGAGGACGCGGACTTCTCTGACGCCGGGAATTGCGGCGGCCGGCTCGAGGAGTTTTCTGAGCTGTGATTCGATGTGGCTTACTCGTTCCGGCATGTTCTGTGAATTAAGGAGGCGGAGCGAAGCGACTGCTATCGCGCATCCTAAGGGGTTGGCCATGAAGGTCGGTCCGTGCATCATCACTCCTGCTTCGCCGAGAGAAATTGTGTCGGCTACGTCTTTTGTCGTCATGACGGCACTCATCGTCATGTAGCCCGCAGTCAGGCCTTTGCCGATGCACATTATGTCGGGCTCGACGCCGGCCCATTCGGCAGCCCAGCGTTTGCCGGTGCGCCAGAAGCCTGTGGCGATTTCGTCGAAGATCAGATAGATGCCGTAGCGATCACACAGCCTGCGTGCCTCGACAAGAAATTGAGGATGATAGAACCGCATGCCTCCGGCGCCCTGAACGACGGGCTCGAGGATCAGGGCGGCGATTTCGTCGGAGTGTTCGGAAAGAACCGTTTCGAGCTGAGACATGGCAGCCGGATTCCATTCCTGTCCGAATGCGACCGATGGCGAATCGACAAAATATCGGATCGGCAGCGATGTGCCGAAAGCGGTGTGCATTCCTGTGACCGGGTCGCAGACGCTCATTGCGTTCCATGTGTCGCCATGATAGCCTGAACGTATGGTGACGAAGTTTGTCTTTTTGTGTGATCCGCTTTTTGATATTGCAGCCTGCACGGCCATTTTCATAGCTACTTCGACAGCGACAGAGCCGGAATCGGCATAGAAAATGTTGTTCATCCCTTTGGGTGCGCTTTCCAGAAGCAGTTTGCCGAGTTCGATGGCTGGAGCATGGGTGAGACCGCCGAACATGACGTGGGCCATACGGTCGATCTGTTCTTTGGCCGCTTTGTTGATGTCTGGATTGTTGTAGCCGTGGATTACGCACCACCATGACGACATGCCGTCGATTAGCTCGCGGCCGTCGCTGAGCCGGAGTCTGACGCCGCTTGCCGATTCAACACAGTAGGTAGGGAGTGGGTTGATCGTCGAAGTGTAGGGATGCCACAGATGTTCGCGGTCCCAGGGATCGCTCAAGTGCGACAGTCCGGAAGGAATGGATGAAGGCATTATATATAATATATAGTAGTTCTGTAATTGTAGCGGTTGTTAAAAAAAAGAAGCTCCGCATATGCGCCGGCGAGGAAGGGCCGACGGCGGAAGGACGAAAGATAGAAGCGCGGCCCTTTGGATGGCTCGCTTCTTGCCGTCGCAAAATTACGAAAAAAAATTGTCATATGGAGTTCTTCGTTTCCATTCAGAAGTCATTCGGGGAAATTTCTGGAAAAATCAGATTCCGGATCGGAGGCGAGTCGTTTTTTTTTTGAGGTAGGCTGCGGGCCGGCATGTGTGCGTTTGACGGGGGAGGGGAGTCGGAGGGAGAGTTTGGCGCAGAAAAGACTTGAAAAAATGCGAAAAAAAATGAGTCGCTGAAACTGATTGAATAGCTTTGTGTTATGTCGCGAAAACGGCTATTTTAGCGGAAAAGTCAAGAAAAAAGATGAAAAAAAGTTTGGGAAAATTTTGTCAGTTTCAAAAAAGTGACTAACTTTGCATCGCAATCGGGAAAACGCCGCTTGTGACCAACGCGAAAATAGCTCAGTTGGTAGAGCACAACCTTGCCAAGGTTGGGGTCG
>JAIDJZ010000020.1 GCA_029051965.1 Paramuribaculum sp.
GTTGTAGTAATATATGGGCATATGGTTCTCGATGAAACGGAACGAGTCGTTTTCCTCGATTTTTTCGATCGGGCCGCGGGGGGTGTTGTGGTAGAAGTCGAGGGCTTTGCGGGTGAATGCACCTACGCCGACGAACTTGTGGAAGACATAGTCCATCGCTCCTTTGGGATAGGGTATCGGGCTGCGCGAGATGAAGAGGCAGCGGTTGTCGGCAGCGGTGACGATCTTCAGGTTTGTCGCGTCGACGACTTCGACCGGATTTGTGAAGTCGGTCATCAGGTTGCTGACAAAGAAATCGTCGGGCTTGAGGCCGTCGGGGATGCACTGGATAATGGCGTCGCGAGTCAGCAGCGGCTCGTCGCCGTTGACCATAACGTAGAGGTCAGCCGGAATGACGGTCGAGACTTCATAGAGGCGTTCGGTTGCTGTGTCGTGGTCGGAGCGTGTCATGACCACTTTTGCGCCGAAGCTTTCGGCTGCCGCACGGATCTTTTCGGAGTCTGTGGCAACATATACCTCTTCGAAGATTTCAACTTCCTTGCAGTGTTCATAGACCCATTGGATCATCGGTTTTCCAAGAATCAGGGCGAGTGGTTTTTCGAAGAAGCGGGTTGATTCGGCGCGGGCCGGTATGACGCAGATGGTTTTCATTACTTTATGATTGGTTGTTGTGTGATTATTCTGATTTCGTGGTCTGAGGTGAGGTGTCTGACTGAGTCAGCCTGGGGTCTGAGAGGGTGTAGCGCCATCGTTTATGTGACCACAGCCAGTAGGGGGGCTGTCGGCGGATTGTTGCCTCGAGCATCCGCATGTAGGCATGTGACACGGGATAGCTTTCGCCGTCGGCCTCGGTCGGCTCGATCGGTTTGAATGTGAGTCGGTAGTGGCCTCGTTTCAATTTTTCGACATCGAGGTAGAGGTAGCGGGCGTTCAGGCGGTTGCCTATTTCTTCTGCGCCAACGTTGATGATTGTTCCGGGATGGTTCAGGAAGTTCATAAAGTGGCGTGAGCGCGAGTGGTTCGGGCTGTGGTCGTCGAGAATGCCGACAATGAAGCTACCTTTGCGGCTCAGTCCGAGAAGGGTTCTGAACGCTTTTGACTGAGGGATGTTGAGGGCATTGAACCGTGATCTGATGCGGAGCATCAGTCTGTCGAAGGCATGGTCACGCAGCGGTTTGTAGATCTGTGCGGTCACTTCCGGGCTGGTGAAGTGGAGCGTAATCGAGGGTACCCATTCCCAATTGCAGTAGTGGCCCAGATAGAGGAATACAGGCGCGCCTGTCGCGGCAGCTTCTTCGACGAGGGCGGCGTTTTCGACGATGACCCGGCGTCTGATCGATGAGGTGCTGATCGAGAGGAGTTTGATCGATTCGACGATATTGTCCGACAGCTGCCGGTAGAATTCCTTTTCTATGCTTGCAAGCTCGTCGGCGGATTTTTCGGGGAATGAAGCTGCGAGGTTTTCGCGGATGACTTTCGCCCGATAGTGGAGGCAGCGGTGGAAAATGAAGCACAGGCCGTCGCTGATGAGGTAGAGGACCGGCAGCGGCAGCCATGCGAGCGGCATGAACAGGGCAAGATATAGTGCGTATTTTATTTTTTCTCCCATAGACAGCTTTCGATAGATTCGACAATCCTTGCGGTTGCGCCGACGTTTTCGCTGACGTAGGCAAGTGCTTTTTCGCGTGTTTCATCAAGCCGTGCGGGAGTCATAGATGCGATCCACTGCGAGAGTTCCGCGGGTGTCTCGACGATTGCTCCGATGCCGCGTTCGATCAGCTGGTTTGGTGTGATCTTACGTTCGATGCGCGGTCCGAAGCTGACGGGCAGCCCGTAGACAGTCGCTTCGATAACGCTGTGGAGCAGTGGCGTGAAGCCTCCTCCGACGTAGGCCATCGAGGCGTAGCGGTACATATAGGCGAGCTTGCCGACGCAGTCGACGATGATTGTCCGCAGGTTTCCGAGGTCGGATTCGGGCGTGAGCTGCGAGTAGCGTGCGACCGGTCCTTCGATCGCATTTTCGATTGCGGCGATTGATTTCGGCGTGACATCGTGGGGGACAATGACTGCTTTCAGTCCGGGGTGGTCGCGCAGGGCATCCGCGACCAGGTGGAGGTCGGTTCTGTCGCTGAGACTTCCGGCCATGAATATTTTTGCGCAACGATTTTCCGAGAAGCGTTCCATCACGGGATCGGTCCAGTCGGTGGAGGCGACCAGTGCGGCGTTGTCGAAGAGCGGGTCGCCCGAGATCTCGACGTTGTCGCATCCAAGCGACCGGAGATTGATGAACGAGTTGTGGTCGAGGACGAAGAATTTCCTGTAGGTCAGCAGGGCTTTGCGGAAAATCTTGCCGTACCAGCGGAAGAAGGGTGCGTTGTTGCGGATGAGGGCCGAGACGAGGAATGTCGGGACGGAGCGGAATTTGAGTTCCTGCAACATGTTCGGCCAATATTCGGAGACGAGAAAAACGGCCGCTTTCGGATTGACGGCTTCAAGAAATCCCCGGACATTGGCGCGGGTGTCGAGAGGGAGATAGAAGATGTGGTCGATTCCGGGATGACGGTCTTTCATGACACGGTAGCCCGAGGGTGAGAAGAATGTCTGGACAATGCGCACATTGCCGGCGGCTTTCAGACGTGTGATGAGTGGCCGGGCAATGGCGAACTCGCCGAGCGATGAGGCGTGGAACCACACTACCGGCGCGTCGGATTGCGACTCGTTCATTTCGGCGGCGATCCGTCGCACAAGACCGACTCTTCCTTTGACAAATTCGGGGAACTTACGGCTGACAGTCGCGGGCAGACAATGGGCGTAGACCTTTAGGGCCGCGTTGACCGTATTGACCGCTATGTTGTATTTTATATTC
>JAIDJZ010000200.1 GCA_029051965.1 Paramuribaculum sp.
AGTCGATGATCGCATAGTAGTAGTCCGGATTCTTGGGATTGATGTATCCGATGATTAGGGTTCCATCCTTGGTTGTTGTGGTTTTCTGAAGATTGCGGGTTCCAGCATGATTAAACACCTCCGTCTCGCACAGTCTGAACGGGTTGTGGAGAAGGTTTTTGATGAATTCATTGTCCGCAGAAGTCTGGCGTCCTGAAGTCTTAGGAGGGGTCGGACTGCGTTCCGGTCTGTGGGTCTGGATTGTTTTTTTTGAATGGATTGTCTTCTTTGTTTTCTGTGCGGATGAGGCGCAGGGGAATGAAAACAGCATTATTGCGGCTGCAACGAGCAGTCTGATGACTTCGGAACGGTTCGGAATCATGTCAGTGTCGGGCGGTTGGTCTTTGTCGCTCTATATGAAAAAATCATCATGCCCTGCATTGAACTCTTAGCTTCCACACTGTGGACACGCGTGGCATGATGAAAAAACTGAGAGCAAAATTAATCATATTTTTTCTTTGCGGATTGCGGGCGCAGGTTCATTTTTGGTTCAATTCCGATGGTGCTCCGAATCATGTCGGCGCCAGCGGATTCCGCTGTTTTTTCCGACGATATAGGCCATTGTTCCGGTCTGACATTCAGTTACGATGTCGAGAATCAGCGGCTCGCCGGCAATGAACTGCATGCAGCGCACACGCGTCGCAGGGCTGAGGCGGGTGTTTTTCCCATCGACCACCTCAAAGGTCATCTCGCCGAGATAGCGCAATGTGAGCAGTCGGTCAGGAGACCATGTTATATTGATGAGCGCACCCCGTCCGAGCGATTCGACACGCAGGGTGGCATCGGACGAAAAACCGCTTTCGGTTTTTTCGTCGTCAGCCTCGCGGCAGAATGAATGGAAGTCGGAATGGCCGAGATAGCGGGCCAGGATGTCGAGAGTCGACAGGTGTTTAGCCCGTGTGTCCTTGACATAGCCCCATAGTCGTTTGAGAGTGGATTGCGACAGATAGCCGGCACCGGAATCGCATATCGAATCGGAAAGTCTGACAAAATCGGCCGATGTGCGCAGTGGCAGGCCGAATCGTTCGGTGACTCCGGTTTTCAGTCTGTTGATATGTTCATTGAACGGTCGGGTATCCATTATTCAGAAAAAAGACGTGAGAGGCATCTGCTTATCCCAAATGTGTCCGGGCGGTGGAAGAAGCCCTCAATGCTTGGGTTAAGGATCGCACTCTCACGTCGTAAGATGATATACGACGATTGAATGTCCTCTTCTTCTCGCATTGGGTCTCTAAGCTTCCACACTTCCGACACATGAGAATCAGTCAGACACTTTCGTGTAACAATATGTTTTATTTTTCGGGTCTGTCACGACAGACTTTTGCAAATTTAGTCCAAAAAACGATAGAAACCAAATCGGAGTCCGTCCTCCCGATAAAGAAAACGAAGCCCGGAATGCAACTCCCGGGCTTCGCATGTCTGCGGAAACTGATCTTTCCTGACTGTTTTTAGCGGACGATTACTTTGGTCGTTCTGCCGGCAATGTCGACGATGTAGACTCCCGGAAGAAGGTTGATCCTCATCTCTTCGTCGGCCAGGGATCTGAAGCATAGCGCTCCGTCGGGGCGCACGACGCTGACGGTCAGTCCCTCGGCGCAGCGGATGCCGATATAGCCTTTACCGCTTTCGATAATGGGAAGAGTCTCTGTGACGAGTCCGGCGGAAGCTGCGATTCCGGCGTCGTTCGACGGGGCTGATTCGCCGGTCGTGTAGAGAGCGGTGACATTATAGATGTGGGCCTGTCCGTCGGGATATTCCGAAATGAAGTGGTCGTTGCCGGCGAGCGGTTCGCTGGTCAGTATCGAGGCGTCGCGATAGACGCGGTAGCCCTGCAGCACAAGCGAGCGGTGGGGATGGGCTTTCTCGAATTCGATGTCGTCGACAAGCAGCGCATAGACGTCGTCGGAGGTGCTTCTGATGGCGAAGTATCTGGCTCCGGCAGGAAGCTCATAGGAATATTTGGTCCACTCCGAGGGCACGGCCTGATTGACCTCGCCGACTTTGATGAAGTCTGCGGTCTCTTTGCCGGTGGTCGAATAGAGAACTTCGAATGATTCGAGTCCGTAGTCGGTCAGAGGGGTTTTGGCATAGAACGAGATTGTCTGCGCGTTTTCCGACAGAAGAGGCGAGATCAGCCATTTGTCATTGCGGACTCCGATCGTGGCCATCGCCATGAAGCACTGGCTTGAGCCGTTGTGGCCTTTCCAGTCGTTGAGCACACTGGAGGGAACTCCTGCCTGTTCGGCGTCGAACACCATGAAAGATGTGTAGGAATTGGCGTTGGGGAATCGGAGATATGAGCCGCTGACCTGCATCACATAGCATTTTCCGCCGTCGGCATGGATAGTGGTCCAGTCGCCGATGTTGTCGTTGGTGACTTCCGAGCCGGGCAGACCGGTCGAGAACGCGCGGAGGTTTTCAATGTCGTCGGTCAGCTGGACATTGTCGCGCGGAATGACTACTTCGTTCCATGAGAGTCTGACCATGCTGCCGTTGCTCTCGGCCTGAAGTGAAGTCGGGGCGGGATAATCGAGCTGTTCGAGTGTCACGGTCGCTTCAGCAGTTACATTGTCGGACTGATCGCTGTCGCCCGGACAGTTCACGACGGCGAAGTAGCTTGTCGGATTGTTGGCCATCGCGGGAAGCGAGTCACGGAAACTGAGCGTCGTGCCTCCGAAGGCCTCGAGGCCGTCGGAATGCGTTGTCGACACTTTTACTCCGTCGCGGTAAAGGTCGGCTGAATATTTTCCGGGGTTTTCGATGCCGTTGTTGGCGACATAGAGTCTGATTTCAAACGGGACGCCGGGGTTGGCCTTGTAGGGGACAGAGATGCCTCTTGCCGAGAGATTGACGCTTGTGGCGGCTTCGACACGGACATTGTCGATGGCGAGTTTGTAGGCCACTGTTTTATAAGTCAGACGGATCTGGACAGTCTTGCCGGCATATTCGTTCAGCGGGACGATCGCTTTGGTCCAGCAGAAGGCATCGCCGTCGCCAACACAGATTCTGTCGACATCCTTGAAGCCGCTGCCGTCATTGACGCTGACCACAATTTCATCAGTGGCGTCTTCCATACACATGTACCACAGCGAGAAGACCGGAGAGTCTCCCGAGACGGCAATTTTGCCGGTGGCAACAGTGCCGGTTGTTCCGACAAATCCGTCATACATCAGATAGTAGCCGTCGCCATCCTGGTCAGAGATCTCGTTGGTAACGGACCATTTCGCCGACTGGCTGGTCGATGTCGTGATCATCGGAGTCGGGTTGTCGCTGCCGAATGTTTCAGCATAAGGCATCTCAAAAGGCTTTCCGACCGGTATCGGAGCGGTCTGGGTAATGTCGCGGTCATTGACCCCGGCGGCTGTTTCGGAGAATATCAGATAGGTGACGAATTTCTGTTTGTCTTTTTCCGGATCGAGGGCCTGGAAGGTGTGTTCAGTGCCTTTGATGCCTCGGGCAACGATTGTCAGATTCGCTCCGTTCATGCGGTGGGCGATCATATAGCTGACAAGTTCGGGATTCAACGGGTTTCCTTCGCGGTCGGTTGTCGGGGCGTCCCAGTTCATGGTGACAGTGCCGAGCTGATCTTCCGATTCCTCAATTGTGACATTTGTCGGAGGAGCGGGATAATTGATGCCGACGAAAACTCTTTCATAAGAGCTGTGGCCCGGACCTGAAGCATTGACGGCGTAGGCGCCGTAGGTCACATAGCCGTCAGTTCCGGTCTGGTCCATGTAGACCAGTGTCGTGCCGGGTGTCGGATCGGTGAAGGTCTTGACGGTTTCACCGTTGCGGGTAATGCAGACGGATGTGATCTTGTCGACGGGATTGCCTCCGAGGTCGGTTGTCGGGACGGTGACAGTCACTTCCGCCGCGGTCGCTCCGTTGAAATCGGGTTTGACGGTTATCGACGGCGAGGCGGGAGCTGTCGAGAGAGATCCTGTGGATATGGTCAGGTTGTCGACACACAATCCGTAGGCATCGGCCGGGCTGAGACAGTGTACGGCCAGGTAATAGATGCCGGTCTCTGTCGGACAGACTGTGACTGTTTCGTGATGTACATCATCGTCGGTAATCTCTTTTCTTGTCAGGATGACCGTCGAGAGCGATTCAGCAGCCGGAGCCTTGCCCATGACCAGTTCGTAGGCTTCCCTGTAGGGAGTGCCGCGCCGCCACAGATCGCAGCTGACAACATAATATTTGTCTTTTTCCAGTCTTACGGGACGGGTGACCAGATAGTCGTCGGAGTCGTTCGTCGGGCTGAACTGACAGAGTGCGCAACCCTTGTTGGCCCAGTAGACCCATGTCCATGTGTCTTTGTTGACGTCGATGACCGAGAAGCTGTCGAAATCCGACTGTGAAGAGAAGGTCTCGGTGTAGGGGAGTGTCAGAAGGTCTGATTCGTCAGCACCGGTCACAGTCACGCTGACGGATGCTTCCGGACCGGTGGCCGCGCTGTTGGAGACCGCGACGGTTATTTCATGGCTTCCTGCCGATTCGAGTGTCACCGAAACGCTGATGGCAGAGCCGGGTGTGCCGGAGCCTGAAGCGAGTGGCTTTCCGCCCGACGAGACTTCATAGTTCAGCGTTTCCGACATGGAGCTTCCCCCGACTGTTGTAGCCGGAAGACGGAACGAGACAGTACCGCTGAGGGAATTGTCGGCGAATTCGGCTTTGAGATCAGTGACAGCGGCGGGAGCTGAGCCGTTGATGGCTTCCTTTGCGATATACATTCCGACAAGTTCTTCGGCATTCTCCATGTCATAGAGATGCTGCGCCGAACCGTCCGACAGGCTGACCGAGTAGAGTGCCGAACCGCTGTCGTTGCAGGTCGCGACATAGAAGATTCCTGTCGATGTGTCGATAGTTCCGGATGTCATGTGGTCCGACGAAAGGCCGGTCTCGCCTATGACACTGAGCGCTCCGGTCTGTTTGTCGGCAGTGACGAGTTTCCCGGATGCCGTGACTGCAAAAATGTTTCCGCCGGCATCGGCGCCGCAGGCAATCCAGGCTTCGTCGAGCGGCGAGATCTCTGTCCGTTCGAAAGTGTCCTGGTCGAAACGTCCGAAAACGTAGCCTGTTCCGTAGCCGTTGTTGAAACAGCCGTAGACATTGTTGTCTGCGGCGCAATAGGTCATGTCGGTTGCGAGGACCGATTCGTCACCCATCGTGTTGTAGACCTCGGTCCAGGAGGTTGTGTCGTAGGCATGCATCTCGACCCAGGCCCATCCGCCGAAGTCGGTCGAGTTGATTGCCAGATAGTTGTTGTCGCCGATATACGAAGCTCCTCCGTTGGCGTTGAAATTATAGTTTTGTATGACCGTCTCGAACCCGTAGGCGTCAGGCGAGAAGGAGTAGATACCGTAGGGCTGGCTGGTGCCCCATGAGGAATTGCCGATCATTGACGCGTAGATCAGCGGCTGAGGGCTTGCTGAAGTTACGGTCACAGCAGGTGCATTGCTGCGGACTGCTTTTACGCCGACATTTTTTGTGGCCTGACGCGGCGTCAGCCTCCAGCTTCCGGCCGGTGCCTTGAGAATCTCTTCAGGCGTCAGTTTTCCCGATCCGGATCTCTCCTGAGCCGATGTCGGGATAATTCCGCAGATCAGACATGCGGATAGCAGAAAGTAATAATGTTTCATGGATGCATGAATTAAAATGAAAAGACAAGGATAGGGAAAGTGCGTGACAGAATGTTTAACAAAAACCGAATCCGACTGTTGATTAGTTGGTCAAAGATATGATAAAATTGACAAAAGTGCAAGTTTTAAGAAATTTTTATTTACTTCTGTTCTGTCGATTCTTTTTTGCATACAGAGACATCGCACAACATTTCTTATTGTGTCTCCGTTAAAACAATATGGAAAGTAATGAATCAAATGCCTTGGTCGACGCCTTTGGCGAGAAGGTGAGAACCGATCTGACCGGTTTTCTTCAGCGAAAAGAAGCTCTTGATCAGCATATACCCGAATGCCCTGATGTTGAGGCCAGATGGGGAGAGATTGCGCGTGCCTACCTGCCTGACGGCGTCAGGGAGTTCGCGTCATATCCTGTCAGCTCGCTCGGATGGATGATGTTTATTGGAATGGCTATGGCCTGTTGCTGGGACCGCGACTGGGAAAAATATTCTGCCGACACGGATTTTTATGTACGTCTGCGCGACAGGCGCGGCTACGACAATCTTGACGAGACAATCGTTGAGGATTTTATCGGCTATGCAGGAGAGGCTGCGGAAAAAATAACCGAACTGGTGGCCGAGTGTGCTTCGCGTGTCTACAGTCTGTTGTCGCATGAGGCCGTCGAGCCCGGGACCAAAGAGGCTCTCGGATGCTACATCGCGGCTCTCCATCAGCTCTATCTTGCCGGAATGGCAATGGAACTCAACGCTCTCGGCTATCACATGACGCCTTATCGTCCGGAGTGACGGCGTCGGACAGGGGTTTGGTGGCCCGCAGGATTTCCCGTTTTCCATTGACCGGTCCCGGCAGACGTTCGACAGTGAAGCCGACTCCCTGAAGAAGACGGCGCACGGCTCCCTTTGCGCAGTAGGTCGTCAGCCGTCCGCCGGGCGACATTGACTCGAAGAGACGGCGGAAGATTTCGCCGCTCCACATTTCCGGCTGTTTTTCCGGTGCGAACGCATCGAAATAGACAACGTCGGTCTGTTGCGGAAGCTCCATTGTGAGCAGATTGTCAGTTCTCTTCACAAGGGTGAAATAAGGATTGATCCGAACCGCTGCATTCCATTCCGCTCTGTTGATGGCGGAGAAGAATTCCGTCGCGCGGCCATAGCCTAAGTTTTCGGAGAGAGCGGGATCGAGCGGATAGAGTTCGACCGAATGATATATTGTCGGAGTCCTGTGATCCATGGCGGCTTGGGCTGTCAGAGCGGCGTTGAGACCGGTGCCGAATCCGACTTCAAACACCTTCACCGGTTCTTTTGCCGGTGCGGCTCGCCATCCGGTCTCGACATAGACATGGCGGCTTTCTGCTATCGCTCCTTTGGTTGAATGGTAGTGTTCGTCAAGGTCGTTGAGGTAGAGGGTGGCCGAACCGTCGGCTGTTATCTCGATTTCCGGATCTGATTCTCTTTTCATTCTCGTCGTCTCTTTTAGGGCGGTAAGTGACCGCTGATCTGTAGGATTGCAAAATTAATGAAAAATACTGTGATTTTATTGCTAAATTTGCAGTCAGGTTCAATTAGATTCACAGAGACTCTATGGATATTGACAGTGCAATTCTCAACCGCTCTCGGCTTCTGCTGGGCGACGAAACGATGGAACGCCTCGATAAGGCGCGTGTGATTCTCTTCGGCGTGGGCGGTGTCGGCTCCTGGTGTGCGGAGAGCCTTGTCCGTTCTGGACTGAAAAACATCACGATTGTCGACAGCGACCGTGTCAGCCCGACGAATATCAACCGTCAGCTGATGGCGACGACGGAAACTGTCGGTCAGGTTAAGGTCGATGCCCTGAAGAAGCACCTCCTCGCTGTCCGTCCCGATGCATGTATCGATGCCCGCTGTCAGGTCTTTTCTGCGGAAACCGCCGGCGACTTCAATCTTGAAGAGTACGATTATATAATCGATGCGATCGATTCTCTCAAAGACAAAGTTCTTCTGATCGAAATGGCGACCCGCACCAAAGCCAGGTTTTTCTCCTCAATGGGCGCGGCTCTGAAGCTTGATCCGACGCGGATTCAGGTAGCGGAGTTCAACAATGTCAAAGGCTGTCCGCTGGCCCGCGCATTGCGTCAGCGTTTCAAAAAGTCCGGCCGACGTCCGTCAAGAAAATTCCAGTGTGTGTTTTCCGACGAATTGCTTGAAAACAATGGCGCCGACTCTCCGTTGCTCTATGCCGCCGACATGATTCCGGACCCGTCGGCTCCGGCGGTCAAAGCCCGGACAAACGGGTCGCTGATGCACATAACAGCCATCTTCGGCCTGACTCTGGCAGGCCTTGTCATACGCGATCTTTTCCGGCGATGAGCTGAACCGGTGCCGAGTCAGTACGACAGAAGTTGCACACGTCAGAGGATTGTTGTAACTTTGTCATTGTCAGAGGCTCAATAAGTGACCTCCGTGCGAATCCGCACACACCTTTATTATATAATATAATTTTTTGCAATGAAAAACATCTCCCAGAGCGAAGTGGCCGAGCGAATAAAATTTCTGATCCAGCAGCAGCGGGTCAGTCAGGCTCAGTTTGCTCGCCGCCTCGGAATCGATCCCGCAAACCTGTCGAAACATCTTAACGGTCATCTTCCGATAACAGCCGGACTGATAAACCGGATCGCTGTCGACATGGGCGTCTCGAAGCAATGGCTGTCGACCGGCAACGATCTCCCGTATTCAAAAAATGCCACTCATTTATGTCCGTCCGGCAGCTGCATGACTCCGATCTATGACATTGATGTGACGGCTGGCCACTCCGAACTTTCGCGCGAGTTCTCCGACGAGCGTGTGATCGGAGCGATCCACCTCGACCGTATCAGTTCCGATTCGGTGATTGTGCGCGTCAACGGTGACAGCATGGAGCCGGAGATTCTCGACGGATCTTTCGTCGCGATTCGTCAGATTTCCGATCCCGACACGATTTTCTGGGGCCAGATCTATGTCGTTGTGCTCGACGACTACAGGATGCTCAAACATCTGCGACGCCATTCCGATCCGGAAATGGTCGTGCTCCGCAGTGCCAACCCTGCCTATGACGACATGGTGATCTCCCGCTCCAAAATACGTTCGCTCTATATGGTCGAGGCCGTCCTCAATCTGACAGTTCGCTGCTGAGAGCCGCCATCTGGCGGTAGCCTTCCATGAAAAAGAGCCGGAATCTGCGCCCGTCGGGGGTTGATGCGATGTTGTTTTCAAGATCGACATTGATTTTGCCGACAACCAGTCCGGGGGATAGTGCGCATTTGAAAGTCGCCTCTTTTGCAGTCCATGCTTTTAGAAGGAGCGAGTCCGATGACGCATAGCGTTTCGCCTCCGGTGGCGAAAGAAAGCGTGATGCGATGCGTCGCAGCTGTTCGCGTGGGGTTTCTATATCGATGCCGACCGGACGGCCGTCGCAGGAAACGGCCAGTGCCGCCCGCCCGTTGCAGTGGCTGACTGAAATCGGACATCCCTGCCATCCCTTGACGAATGGCGACCCGTCCGGATTATGGCCGCATGCGGCTTCCGGACCGAAGACAGTTCTGATCAGTCCGGCGATGACAGCGCGTTCGGCTGCCTGACGCGGGCGTCCGTCCGGGTAGTCCACTGATGCTGTGAAGACATTAGCGTTTGCGGCGCGAAACCGGTCGGGAAGATCATTCTGAAATTTCATCGCAGATTTTTTGCGGCGGTTAACAGATCGTTGCGCAGCGCTTCGACAACCGGACCGACCGAATCGGCCGATGACGGAAGGTGGTCGAGAGTGGCCGTCGCGCTGACAATCCACTCCGGTCCGGCTGAAAGTAGCTGCACAGGTGTCAGCGACGGACCGGAAGCCGACAGGATTGTAGACCGGAATTTGCCCGGCGAGACGAGATCGAAACGTGATGCCTGGCTGTCGCCTAAATTCAGAGCCATGCGTTCGGTGCGGTTTGCCATGATCTCCTCCCGTCGCAGCGAGTCGGCCGCCCGGGAAAGGGTAAGATGGACAGTGGCGTGATAGACGGGATAGTCAATGTCGATCCAGTAGCCCTCGGCGGTCGCTCTGACAAGCCGGCAGTCAGCCGATTTATTCACACGCAAAACGACCGGCGTCGGAAAAGGAGTGCACACCGTGGCCGTGTCATAAAGATCTATCCTGGCGAATGCCCGTGGCCGCGGCACAGCCTCCGGCTTTTTCAGACACCCCGTCAGAGCGAGTGCGATCAGCGGCAGTGCGGCCGGATAGCGCTTCATTGCTCTCCGGTGTTGGTCGGTTGCTGAATGTCGGGCATCACCTTCACACGCACCGATGTGATGCGGTGGTTGTCAATGTCGAGAATCAGAAAGCGGCATCGACCGTAGACAAGCGGTTCTTTTTCTTTCGGGAAGTCGCCGCGGATTGCAAGGAGCATTCCGGCGAGAGTCTCGCAATCCTGAGTGACGTCGGCATAGTCCGCTTCGTCGAGCCCGATGATCCGGAAGAAATCGCTCAGGATTGTCTTTCCTTCGAAAATATAGGTGTCGTCGGGTAGTTTGCGGTAGGTTTTCTGTTCGTCGTCATATTCGTCGTTGATGTCCCCGACAATTTCCTCAAGGACATCCTCGAGAGTGACGATTCCCTGCGTTCCGCCGAACTCGTCGACAACGACAGCCATGTGAAGCCGCCGTCCGCGGAAATCTTCGAGAAGGTCGTCGATCATTCGTGACTCCGGAACGAAATAGGGCTTGCGCAGCAGTTTCTGCCATTCGAAAGAATCGTCGACAGTCCCGATATAGGGGAGAAGGTCGCGCGAATAAAGAATTCCCTGAATGTCGTCCTGCGAGTTGCGGTAGACGGGGATGCGGGAGTAGCCGCTCCCGAGCACAACTTTCATCACCTCGCTGAATTTCGCTGAGATCTCGATGTCTGTCATGTCGACGCGCGGAGTCATCACCTCTGCCGCGTTCGTATCGCCGAAACGGAGAATGCCTTCAAGCATCTCCTTGTTGTCCGTTCCTTTGACGTCGGTGATTTCGAGAGCCTGCGAAAGCTCCTCCGGTGTCACGTCATGATTCGTCTTGACAACAACGCGGTTGACAATTCCGGAGCTTCCGACAAGCAGCGACGACAGCGGACGCAGCACGGTCGACAG
>JAIDJZ010000201.1 GCA_029051965.1 Paramuribaculum sp.
CGCCCATCACTTTGCCCATTTCTTTGGCGCTGGTGGCTCCGGTCTGTTCGATGATTTTCTTCAGTTCGGCCACAAGTTCCTCTTCGGTAAGCTGTTTGGGGAGATATTCCTCGATGACTGCTGCTTCGGCCAGTTCGTTTTCGGCGAGTTCCGGACGGTTCTGAGAGGCGTAGATCTCAGCGGTTTCGCGACGCTGTTTCGCCATTTTTGCCAGAATCTTGGTTGCCTGATCGTCGGCGAGGTTTCCGTCGCTTCCTTTGGCGGTTTTCGCTTCGATGAATTCTTTCTTTATTCCGCGGAGAGTTTCAAGACGAACTTTGTCGCGGGCAAGCATTGCCGTTTTGATGTCGGCTGATATTTTGTCGAATAAGTCCATTGGTTTATGTTGTTTTGAATGAAAAATTAGCAAAAAAACACGACAATATATAGAAAAAACAGGAAAAATAAGTTCGGGAGGGCAGCGGCGGGGCGGCCTCCGGAGGGCGCGCGGTGGCTATCAGTCTGTCTCATCGGGCCATAGGCATGGTTGGCCTGTCGCTTCAAACGATGGTCTGTCGGCATTTACCTCACGCAGCCGGCGTCCGAGGCGCTGAGAGAGATCCCTGACGATTTCGGGCTTCAGTTCGGACAGGTCGTTGAGTTCCGAGATGTCGTCGGGAATGTTGTAGAGTTCCTTCTGGCCGGTGTCGTAGTGGTAGATCAGTTTCCAGGGTCCGCGGCGGATTGCGGTCACGAGGTTGATGCCGGGCCCGTCGTTGCCCCAGACGTTTGGAAAGTTCCAGATCAGGTCGCGGTCGGTTTCGGTCAGAGGGACTCCGGACCGCAGCAGGGGCACAAAGCTGATGCCGTCGACCGGCCGCTCGGGGTTTTCGTTCCATTCAGCTCCGGCCATTTCGAGGATCGAGGGGTAGAAGTCTTCGATCATTACGATCCGGTCGGTCGCAGATCCGGCTTCGGTCACTCCGGGCCAGCTGACAATCATAGGCTCCCGGATACCTCCCTCAAGGAGAGAGCCTTTCCCGCATCGGAGCGGGGCGTTTTGGGAGTAGAGGGCGCCGTCGCGCCAGTCCGGCTGTGTGGCGAGTCCGCCGTTGTCGCTCATGAAGATGATGATGGTGTTGTCGGGACGCCCGTAGGTCTCGACCCAGTCCATTATGTCGCCCAGACTTTTGTCCATTCCTTCGACGAGCGAAGCGTAGGCGGCTTCTTTGGGAGTCAGTCCTTCGGCAATGTAGCGGTCGTAGAATCGCGGATCGCGGTCGATCGGTATGTGGACCGCGTAGTGGGACATGTACAGGAAATATGGGCTTCCGGAATCGCGGCTGTCGGTGAGTGTGCGGATGGCCTCACGGGTCAGAGCCTCAGTGACGAATGTTCCGCTGCCCCAGTATTTTTCGAGCCCCGGGACGGCCATTGGCGAAACCGGATTTCCGTCGGCGTCGTGGCCGTAGTTGAGTTCGCTGAGATATGTTGCCAGGCCGCCGGCGGCATGTCCTGCGATGTTGGTGTCGAATCCCCATGCTTCAGGGTATTCGCCCGGCGTTCCGATCGCTCCGAAATGAGCTTTGCCAACATGGATCGTGCGGTAGCCGTTGCGGCGGAGATGTTCGACGAAGGAGTCGCCCACGTATGTCGCCGGAGTGCCTGAGACGGGAGAGATTCCGTTTATGTTCCAGTCGGGCAGGATTATGCCTTCTCGCTGAAGGTCGGTCGATTCGTTCTGACGGAGAGTCCAGTTGGTGACCCTGTGGCGGGCGTTGTTGGCGCCTGTCAGCAGGCTGCACCGCGAGGGGGAGCTGATTGCGCATGCATAGGCCTGGGTGAATTTCATGCCTTTTGCCGCCAGACGTTCCATGTTGGGCGTGTGGTAGGTCCGGTTATACGTGGTGACTGAGTCGGCGAATGGCACGGATGTGTCCTGCCATCCCATGTCGTCGACCATGAACAGGATGATGTCAGGGCGCTGACCGGCAGCTTCAGCCGGAATTGCGGCGGAAGCTGCGGCAAGAAAATATAGCAGATGGTGTTGTCGCATAGCGGGATGAGTTGGCTGTCAGTCGCAAAGATACGAAAAAACGCCGTAACTGCCTATCGCCGCCTGCGAATCACGTCAGAAAGCGGAAAAGTACATGATGATGTCGTTGTCGATGCCTTCGAGCTGAACCCGGCATGCGTCAAGGTTGCCTATTTTGGCGCGTCCGTCGATTTTCTGCGGCTGGATGTATTTGATCAGGAATTCGTCGATGTCGGAGGGCCGGACCACGATATAGGGGCTGTCCTGTGTTATGCCGGTGCCTGTGCTGAAGATCAGATCACAGATCTGAAGCAGTCGGTTCTGGAGCAGAGATGCCGCTTCCTGATTGCCGAGAGATGCCGCTGATCCGTAGCCGGTGAAGAGGAGATAGAGGTTGGCCGGGTCTTTGGAGAGGGCTGACCAGATGAGGGAAAGTGTTGTCGCATAGTCGCCGGCGGCATATGTGCGGGCGATGTCGGGGTAGCTCTGCGAGGGGTTGAAGCCGGGCTGGAGTGCGGTGCCGTAGTAGATGGCCGCCACTTCCGGAACGGTCAGTTTATGTCCGGATGCAAAGCGGTCGGCCAGCGCTTTGTAGCTGTTCTGATCGCTGACGGCGGCAGTGATTTGCGAGCGGTCGGGCATGAAGCGTTCGGTTGCGGCGAAAGAGGCCGAGACGGATATGATTGCGAGGAGGAAGGAAAGGATTGTCCGTTTCATAGTTCAGGGAGTGTGGAATGAATGTGAAGAATTGATGTGCGGAATGTGGCTGATCGGGATGGCCCGACAGAGAGATAACAAGCAACCGCTATGGATTGTTGAATCTGAGCATCGCATCGATCAGATGGCGGTCGTTGGCGAGTCTGGGAATCTTTCGCTGTCCTCCGAGCTTGCCTGTCGAGGCGAGCCATCGGTCGAAGAGACCGTCGGAGGCGACGGCGACTGTGAGCCGGTCAAGAAAGATGTTTCCGGCGCGTTTTGCCTGATAGTCGCTGTTTTCCATGCAGAGCTGCTGGTCGAGAGTGGCTTCGAAGAGTTCCATGTCGGTCGGCGGAACAGCAAATTCGATCAGCCATTGGTGGCGTCCTCGGGTGCGGCAGGTCGTGAAGACCGGCGCGGCGGTGTAGTTCATGACCTTGCATCCGAGTCTGTGGCAGGTTTTTGTCAGGGCGGCGTCGGTGTTGTGGACCATCACTTCCTCGCCGAATGCATTGATGAAGCTTTTGGTCCGTCCGGCGACTGAGATTCGAATGGGGTTGACCGATTCGATTCTGACCGTGTCGCCCAGCGGAAAACGCCAGAGCCCGTTTGAGGCAGTAATGATCAGTTCGTAGATTTTTCCGGCCTCGATCTCCCAGGGCGGAAGAATCCGTTCGGATCCGAGAGGTTTGAATTCGAAAAAGACGCCGCCGTCGATGATGAGCAGCATGCCGGTCGAGTCAAACGAGTCGCTGACGGCAAAGAATCCTTCGGAGGCGTTGTAGGTCTCGAGGTAGTGCATCCGGTCGGGATCGATTATCGAGTTGTAGAGCTCTCGGTAAGGGGCGAATGAGATCCCGCCGTGGAAAAAGACTTCGAGCCCGGGCCAGACTTCGTGAAGCTCGGTCACGCCTTTGCGTGCCATCACTTCCTGGAGAACTTTGAGAAACCATGAGGGGACTCCGGAGATGTTGGTGATGTTGCGGTCCATCGAGGATTCGACGAGAGCAGGGAGCTTTTTTGACCAGTCTTCCATCAGCGCTATCCGTTTCGACGGGATGCGTGCGATGTTGGCGATAGGATTGA
>JAIDJZ010000202.1 GCA_029051965.1 Paramuribaculum sp.
GGTCAGAGTGGAGTCGTTGGGGCTGTTCATGCCGGAGAAACGGAGCGCGCCCGCCTCTCTTTTGCAAATATATCCAAGATTATCCGTTCCGGCAAGCTATTGCGGATTATTTTAGAGCCGGTTCCCCGATATTTGTTGACGCTTGGCCGGGGCGAGGGCAATTAAATCAGAATAAAAGCTGAGCGCAGATGCTTTTCGGGCGAACAATCCGGCTTTAAAATGAGTTAGAATAGTGGACTCATTTTCTTCTCTCCAATTGAGCCGGAGGCCTCGTGAATGAAATATAGTCAGAGGTGTCCGGCTCTTACTTTCCGGCAATTGCCGTGAGGAGCAGTTCGGGTCTGATGTATCTGGCTGAGATTTCCGAGATCATGTCAGGTGTCAGGGATTCGATCTGCTTTAGCTTTGCGTTGAAATAGCCTTCGGGAATTCCTGAAGTGGCGGCAGAAATGTAGTAGCCGACGGTTGAGAACGGGTTGTCGAGAATGCGTGCCTGAGAAGAGAGGAGATATTGTTTCAGTCGTGTCAGTTCCTCTCCACGGGGCGGATTTTCGGCAAGGTCGGTCAGTTCTTTGCGGACTTCTTCGCAAAGTCGGTCGACATGGCTGCAGTCTGTGTCGGCATAGATCTGGATGTAGGATCCGAGCCGGTTTCCGAGAAGCGAGGCGGAGATTCCATAGGTCAGTCCGAGGCGTTCGCGAATGTTTGTCATCAGTCGGCTTCCGAAATATCCTCCGAGGGCGGAGACTGCAATGTGGAGGGGAATGTAGTCGGGGCTGGAGCGCAGGATGGTCGGAATGGTCATTATTACGGCGCTCTGGAGGGCGTCGGGTTTGCTGATCCGTTCGGTCGTCAGCGGCGGCTGTGGGGAGTAGGGTGGTGTTTTTGACTCGAATTTCCGGTCAGCAAAGGGGACTTCGGAGAATGTCTCGGCGATCATCTCTTCGATCTGCGGGGTTATGTTTCCGGCAATGAAGAGTTTTCCGGAAGATGGTGAGACGGTCGATCGGAAGGATTCGAGCATGTCGTTGCGTGAGATGGCCCGGATTTCGTCGGGTGTGTCGACTTTCGATGCGGGGTGGTCGGCGCCTTTGGTGATTCTGTCGGATGCGCAGGCGGCCAGAAAGTCGACGTCGTTCAGCGAGACTTCGATGTTTTTCGCGAGTCCTTCGCGTCTGACGGTCAGTGCGTGTTCCGGGAAGAGGGGTTCGAAGATCATTTCCTTGAAAACGGGCAGTGTGGCCTCAAGCGTTGAGTTTAGCGAGCGCATTGCGAGGGAAAAGGTCTGTTCGGAGGATTCGGGTTTCAGCCAGGCTCCGTTGAAGTCGAGAATGCGGTTTATTTCCTCACCTGAGAATGAGGCTGTCCCTTCGCGGCGCAGGATTGAGTCGAGTGCTGCGATTGCCGGCGACTGCCGGTCGGTTGTTCCTCCCGGCGCAAGGTAGGTCATGAAGTTGACAGGTTCGGCGCATTTGTCGTAGATGATCAGTTCGATTCCGGAAGGAAGTGTCCGGCGGCGCACGTCGGGGAGGGAGAATGCCGACATGGTTGTCACGGGAGGGGGTGTTGTTCGTGAGAGAGGCGTCGGGTTATTTTTCATTACAGTGGAGTTCATCAAAGCGTTTTCTTGCCAGTTCGAGTTCTTCGGGAGTGTCGACTCCGATAAGTGATGTTTCTGTCAGGACGACTTTGATCCGCAGTCCTGCGGCAAGCCATCGGAGTTGTTCGAGCCTTTCGGCCTCTTCTGCGGGCGAGGGGGGGAGAGAGGGGAGCGAGAGGAGGGTCTGCCTGCGGAAGGCATATGTTCCGGCATGGATGTGGAATGTTGCGGTTTCCAGCCATTGTTTCCATTCGACACCACGGACATAGGGGATTATTGAGCGGCTGAAATAAAGGGCACCCATTGAGTTGTCGAACACGACTTTCGTGTTGTCGGGCGAAAACAGCGTTTCGAATCCGTCGGCTGGATCGAATTTTCGAGCAAGAGTCGCAATCCGGAATGCCGGGTCGGATAGGCTGTCGGCAAGGTTCCGTATGTCGTCGGTCGCGATGAACGGTTCGTCGGCCTGGAGGTTGAGGATTATTTCGGCATCGGTTGCAATTCTTTCCAGCGCATGGGCACATCGGGTCGTGCCGCAGTCGGCGGGCCGATCGGAGAGGATCGCGTTTCCGCCCCTCGATCTGACAGCCTCGACGATCCGGGGGCTGTCGGTCACGACAAAGACGTTTTCGTGTCCGAGAGCTTCCGCTGCGCGCATGCATACATGCCAGACCATAGGGATGCCTCCGATCTCAGCGAGCGGTTTGCCCGGAAGGCGTGAGGACTGAAGCCGGGCTGGAATTAATGCGATGACGTTGTTCATTTATCTGTCGGGATATGGCTGTTGTCTACTGCAAAATTAATCGAAAGCCGAGAACTGAGTGAAAAATGAATGTTAAAACATTGAAAATGCGTGGTGCCGGCAGACCTATTGTCTATTGATTTCGATGAAAGTAGGGCTCCTGTCTTCTGTTTTGGTTCTGTATGTGGCTAAATTGATAAAAAATGATTAAATTTGCGGCATTACAAAGATAATCAACCCTTTTATTACATTTAACTAATGCCATTACTTTGCTAATGAAAAAAATCTTTACACTTTTATGCCTGCTGGCAGCAGGATCGGCTGCTCCCATTTATGCGGCTACGAATTACAAGAGTGTTGTCATCGAGCATGCGGACACTCAGGTGAGCCGGATTACGATCGAGAGCGGAATGACCACAGCTATTGAAGACGGGATGTTTGTCATGTCATGTTCGAAAGGAGAAATCAGCTATGAACTGGATGATGTGCGCCACTGGACGTTTTCGAGAGAATCGGGAGATTCTGATGGCTGGGCCGGAATATCGGACGTCAGAAAGGATAGTGCCATCACAATTGACTGGTCAGGCAATATTCTGCATGTCGGCAATCTTTCAGATCAGTCTGTGGTCACTGTGACTTCGATCGATGGCAGAAGCATGTTTCGCCGTACGGTCTCGGGAGAGTGCGAGATTGATCTCGGAGAGTTTGCGACAGGTGTTTATGTCGTCAATATCAATAACCAATCATTAAAGGTAGCTGTAAAATAAACAACAATGAAAAAAATGATTCTATTTGCGGCTGCCGCGCTTGTTGCGTCGTCAGCTATGGCCCAGAACGGTCAGTTATATCTTTTCCGCAATGACAAGCAGTTCAACTACTATGACCTGAAGGATCTGACCGATATAACATATTCAGGGGGATCGTTGGGATATACAAAAATGACGATCGAGACTTCGGATGGAGCTTCCTCGTCGATTGATATGTCGGTTGTCGACAGCTGTGTTATCCGTCAGGCTGTCATTCCCGATATCCATGTCAGTCTGACAGATTATCCGGATCTGAAAGATCTGATCAAAGACAGTCAGCACGGGAAGTCATTCGTGTATGCCGCAACTCTCAGAATGGACGGAAACGGACTGTATGATGATCTGCCTGAACAGACTGTCGAGTTCCGCGGTCGCGGAAACTCTACCTGGAGTTTTGCGAAAACACCCTACCGGTTCAAGATGGCGAAGAAGGCATCGGTCTGCGGCATGCCCAAAGCCAAGACCTTCGCGCTTATCGCCAACTATATCGATCCGTCGCTGATGAGAAATGCGGTTGCGCTCTGGACAGCCCAGCAGCTCGGCCTGCCTTATTCAAACCACAGTATCCCGGTCAATGTGTATCTCAACGGTTATTACAAGGGTGCATATATGATGACTGAAAAAATCGGAGTCGGAGGCGGATCGGTCGATATCAATGAGGAGACCGGAATGCTTTTTGAGCTTGATTCGAACTACGACGAGGATTTCAAGTTCAAGTATCGTTTCGCAAACAATGCTGCCAAGAGTCTGCCGGTCATGGTCAAGGATCCTGATCTGACGGAGATCAAGCCTGATGCGGCCGAGCGTTCGGAATATTTCTCGAAGTGGCAGGCCGACTTTACCGAAATGGCTGATGCAGTCGTCAATCCGGGCACGAAGAAGATTTCGGATTACATAGATCTTAAGGATGCTGCCAGATTTGTTCTGGTCAACAGTCTTGCCTGCAATCGCGAACTCCAGCATCCGAAGAGCCTTTATATCCATAAGGAGGGTCTCGGATCGGAGTATCTCTATCATTTCGGACCGGTCTGGGATTTCGACTGGGCATACGGATATAACGGATCAACGACTATCCGGAGTCATGCGACTGTGCTTTTTGAAAGCGACGGAGACTATGCCGGAATGTCGTTTCTGAAGTCACTGGTCAGCAATTCGGAGTTCCGCGCTGTTTATAAGGAGGTGTGGAATGATTTCTATACGAACATTTATCCTCGCCTTCTGGATTATATGGCTGAGTATGCATATCTGATCGAACCAGCCGCCAAGCGCGACGGTCTTCTCTGGCCCGACGCATATGCGACAAGCTATGCTTATGCTCCGAGTGCCTACGATCGTGTGGCGAAGGTTTCGGAACTTACCGAATGGGTTAAGAAACGTGTTGAGTGGTGCAATACTCACTCTAACTGGGGTCTCTACTGATCATTATGATTTAGCCGCCCCCCCCCCCATAGGGGTGAATCTGACTTTTTAAATAACCACAGCTCCGGCCGGTCGGAATTCAACATTCGGACCGGCCGGAGTTGTGTTTTCTACATGGGGCAAATGGATGTGGGTTAATGAATTACAAATGTTATCAACATTTTGTTGACATATTGTTGACAATGGCCGGGGGATGTGTCAGTAAGATGGTTTGTCATAAAGCAAGGAGTTGAGTAAATTTGCAAAGAAAAATCATCCGATAAAAAAAAGACTGTCCAATGACTGACGTGATTCGCTTACTCCCTGATTCTGTGGCAAATCAGATTGCCGCAGGTGAGGTCATCCAGCGTCCTGCATCTGTGGTGAAGGAGCTGGTAGAGAATGCTGTTGACGCCGGTGCGACGTCGATCAAGGTCATTGTCAAGGATGCCGGACGCAGTCTGATCCAGGTTGTTGACAATGGAAAAGGAATGAGTGACACGGATGCCAGAATGGCGTTCGAGCGCCATGCGACGTCGAAAATAGTCAATGCGGAAGATCTTTTCTCGCTCCGGACGATGGGATTCCGCGGGGAGGCACTTGCTTCTATCGCGGCGGTGGCGCAGGTCGACCTTCGCACGATGCCGAAGGGTGCCGAAGTCGGCACTCGTCTGATCATCAACGGGTCGATTGTGGAGAGTCAGGAGCCGGAGGCTTGTGCGGCCGGGACAAACATGATGGTCAAGAATCTGTTTTTCAACATTCCGGTGCGCCGCAGGTTTCTCAAGCGTGACTCTGTCGAGCTGAGCAATATACTCCGTGAGTTCGAGCGTCTCGCTCTTGTCAATCCGGGTATTGATTTCGAGTTTATCAACAATGACTCGACGATGCACAGGATGCTTGGCTCTTCGATGAAGCAGCGAATTCTCGATCTTTTCGGAAAGGGCCTTGACAAGCAGTTGCTTCCGGTCAGCACTTCGACACCGATCGTTTCGATCGAAGGATTTATCGGGCGTCCGGAAAATGCACGCAAGCGCAATGCGCTGCAGTATCTGATGGTCAACGGGCGGCACATGCGCCATCCCTATTTCCATAAGGCGGTCCTGATGTGTTTTGAGAATCTGATTCCGTCAGATTCCCAGCCGAATTATTTTCTAAGTTTCACGGTCGATCCGCAGACGATCGATGTCAATATCCATCCGACCAAGAATGAGATCAAGTTCGAGAATGAAACTCCGATCTGGCAGATTCTGACTGCTGCGGTCAAGGAGGCGATAGGAAAATTCAATGCCGGTCCCGGAATTGATTTCGATATTGTCGACGCTCCGGAGATTCCAGTGTTCCGTCCGGACCATACGGCGGACCATTCGATCGAGATCGATACGTCTTATAATCCGTTCCGTCAGGAGACACCTAAGAATCCGGCGTCGTGGTCGGGGGGCGACTCTTTTAAGAAGACGGGTGTCGGTTCAGACTGGGATCAGCTCTATGAGGAGTTTATGGGTAAGCCGACGGTTGTCGAGTCGCAGCTCGGAGTCGCAACGTCGCCGGGTCTTGATTTCGGCGAACTGAAAATGGAGAGTGCCGAGGCGACGCTGATTCCAGATGATAATGCCGGCTCTTCCGCAGGCAGTCGGGCCGGAGGCGAGGAGTCGTCGACCATTCAGGTCAAGAACCGCTATATACTTTCGGCGACGGCGTCGGGAGTGATGGCTGTCGATCAGCACAGGGCGCATGTCAAGGTGCTCTATGAGCAGATCGTCGGTCGTCTGGCAGAGGGGAGTGCTCCTTCGCAGCGCATAATGTTTCCCGAGGTATTCTCGCTGACACAGTCGCAGAGCGCGGTTCTTACTGACATATCAGACAAGCTTTCGGACTGTGGTTTCGAGATTTCGTTTCTCGGCGGAGAGAGCTGGAGTCTGTCGTCGCAACCAATGGTTTCCGACGGCATCAACCCAGTCGAGGCTCTGATCTCGATTATCGAAGACTATCAGCATGCCCGTCCGGACGATGATGTCGGTAAATGGCGCAGCTCGGTGGCGTTGTCGCTTGCGAGAAGCGGGGCGATCAAGCGAGGCCAGAAGCTTAGTGCCGAGGAGCGTGACCATCTGATAAATGAGCTGCTTCAGCTGCCTACGCCGAATTACACTCCTGACGGGAAACTGATTATCAGTATGATTTCGGCCGATGAGCTTGCGGCGATGTTCCGATGAGCGGAAAATCGTCAAAATAGCGAAAGATTTTGAATAGAAGAAAAAGTTGTGTAAATTTGTAACCGTGATTTCCATTATCCAACATATACAGTATCTCATTGTGTGTCATGACTGCGTGGTTGTGCCCGGTCTGGGTGCGTTTGTCGCCCAGCACATTCCTGCGTCGATAAGTCCTGACGGGTGTTCGATTCTGCCTCCGTCGAGGGAGTTGAGCTTCAATCCGTTGCTGACACATGACGACGGTCTGCTCGTCAATTCGATCACGCGCCGCGAAGGCGTCAGCTATGAGTGCGGCCGTTCGGCAGTGAGCCGCGAGGTCGAGCTGATCCACCGCCGTCTGCGCCATGAGGGAACGTTGCTGCTTGACCGTGTGGGCACTCTGACTCTTTCGGGTCACGGTCTGATGGAATTCACGCCTGAGAAGGTCAATGGCGTGGCCAATCTGGCCTATCGCGGTCTGTTTGAGATCGCGGCGCGTCCGCTCGCTGCAGCGGGAGCTGAGACAGAGCCGGCTGACGTGATGAGTCCGGCAGCGACGGCTGAGCGTCTGTCGGTGCGCAGCCGAGTGAGAGAAGTCATGAAATATGCGGCTTCTGCGGTTATGCTGCTGGGTCTCGGCGCGATCATGATGACTCCGGTTTCTGTTCCGGAGAATTTCAGTTTTGCCTCGCTTAAGCCGGCGACACCTCCTGTTGTGGAACGGGTGTTCACAGAGCCTGCGTTTTCGGCCGACAATGACCGCGAGATCGTGCTTTACCGTGCCGGCGAGGATGGTCGGGCAGAAGTGACGCCCAAGTCTGCTGTGGAAGAGGCAGGGAAGATTGTAGCTCCGGCGCGTTACTATGTCATCGTTGCGTCGACGTCGTCGCTGAAGGAGGCCCGCCGTTTTGTGCGTCTTCATTCGACGAAGAAGTTTCCGCTCGCAATTCTGCCATCGGACGGACGCTACCGTGTCTATGCTGCTTCGGGCAATGATATGGCGCAGATGTCGGCCTTCAGGAAGGCTGATGCCAATTTTGCCGCATCCCATCCCGATGCGTGGATCTATACCCTTAAATAAAAATAAAGGAAGCGGGGTCGTTTCAGTCAATGACGAAACGACCTGATTCGGGTGCGTAGCTGATGTTGCGTTCGGCTATGTAGGCGTCGAAACTGTCCTGATCGATGTCAAGACGGCGACAGAGTTCCTCGGGAGAGGAGAATTCGTCGCGCAGTTTCATGTTGAGATATCCGAGAAGGATTACGGGATCGGACGGGAGTTGTTCCATTGTATGTTCTTTTTGCGGTTGAGGGGGCGTTGTTTCGGGATCAGTTGTTGATTTTCAGGCTCATTCCGTTGAGTCGGCGGTAGAGCTCGAGCGCATAGACGTCGGTCATTCCGGAGACGTGGTCGACGACGGCCTGCAGCTTTCCGTAGAGAGTCGGATGGTTCACTTCATATTGCTGCGGGACCTGCGAAAGGAGCAGCTGGGAGTAGTTGAGATGCGGCTTTCTAACGGCATCGGTCAGTTTTTCCATCAGGAAGGAGATGATGCTTGTTCCGGCGAGGTCGATGTTGACGACGTCCGGAGCGCGGTAGATTCTGTCCCAGGAGAGTCTTTCGCATTTTTCATAGGCTGTCAGCTCGCGTTGGGGAATGTGGTCGAGGAGCGAGCCTTTGAAACGTCCTTCGAGAATCAGGTCTTCGTTTTCGACGAATACTTCAGCGGCTGCGTCGACGAGCCTTCCGATGACAGATGAGCGCAGATAGGAGATCTGTTCGTTGGGGTCGGAGACGTTTGCCATTACGCGGTGCATTTTCTCTTGGCGATCATCCGGGAAGAAAGCGAGGAAGCGTTCGATGACCAGAGCGGTCGGCAGGATTCCGAGTTTGTGGGCGTCTTCGATGTCCATGACCTCATAGCATATGTCGTCGGCGGCCTCTACGAGAAATACGAGTGGATGGCGGGCGTAGATGATCCGGTTGTCGTTTCGCGGGATGCGTAGGATTCCAAGTTCGGATGCGATCTTTATGAAGTCATCTTTTTCCGATGTGAAAAAACCGAATTTGGCGCCGGTCTCGGCCGCAAGGGTGGATTCGTAGGGGTATTTTACGATTGAGGCGAGAGTGGAGTAGGTCATGGCGAATCCTCCGGGGCGGCGTCCGTTGAATCGGTGGGTCAGCAGGCGGAAGGCGTTGGCGTTTCCTTCGAAGCATGTCAGATCGGCCCATTGCTCGGGAGTCAGCTCCTGTTTTAAGGGCGCACCCGGACCTTCGCTGAAAAATGTTGCGATGGCTTTTTCGCCGGAGTGGCCGAACGGGGGGTTGCCGAGGTCGTGGGCCAGACATGCAGCCGAAACGATTTCGCCGAGGGCGTCGAATTTCCGGATCCAGGGTTGGCCGGCATATCTTTCGCGCAGGCGGAGGGTGACCTCGGTTGCGAGCGAACGTCCTACGCAAGCGACTTCGATGCTGTGGGTCAGGCGGTTGTGGACGAAGATGCTTCCTGGCAGAGGAAACACCTGGGTTTTGTTCTGCAGCCGCCTGAAGGGGGATGAGAATACGAGGCGGTCATAGTCGCGAAGGAAATCGCTGCGAGATCCGCGTTTGTTGTCGTGGTATTCTTCCAGTCCGAAGCGTTTGTCGCAGATCAGTTTCGACCAATCCATTTTCGGAGGAGATTTTTTTTCGGAGGAGTTCATTTTTCAGAGTTTTGGTTGTCGGTCGTGGTAGTCGTCGTAACGGAGTCGGGTCTGAGTGTGTGCTGTCGGACAGAGTCCGGCCTGCTGAGAGAGTCAGCAGGAGCGGATTTCGATTTCATCAGCGGACGCAGGAATGAGAGCATGCTGTCGAAGTCGCGTTTGAACATGATTCCGACTCCCTGGGTTGTCAGTGCGGTCTTGACGTAGTAGTTCTGGTCGTTGTAGTGGTTGTAGGCTTTGAGTCGGATCGTTCCGCGTCGGTTAAGGAGGTATTCGATGTCGAAGTCGCCTATGAATGAGTTGTTGTTCAGGGCTTTGTCGCGATAGCCGAAGTTTCCGTTGAGCAGACGCCGGGTGTTGAGCAGGTGGCTCGCCAGGGCTACGTCGACTTCGACGTCTGAGAAGTCACCGCGGTCCGAGCGGATATTCGGGGCAAGGCTCCATTTGTCGGAGAGTTGTCCGAGAATGTTGGACAGTTGCGATGAGAGGGTCGATGAGGCGACTGAGACGAGTTCGTTGCCTTTCGTCGCCTGCATGTATTCCGGGGTGTAGAATCGGCTGAGCGCGAGGAGGTAGATGATCTGTCGGTTCATCATTTCGGATGTGTTGACGATCGATCGGACTTTGCGGTAGACGTCTTGTGTCAGTGTCGGGAATTCGAGGTCGAACGAGACTTCTGGACTGCGCATGTCGCCGGTCACGAGCAGCAGCGCGTTGACCGGCACGTTTGTGCGGTTGAGGTCTTTGTCGGCAAGGAATGATTCGTCGAGGTCGGATAGGTTTGCGTTGACGGAGTAGGTTGCGGCCAGATCGAGCTGTGCGGCATAGGGGTCGCCGTTGAAGGCGATCGAACTTCCGCTTTTGATGTTGAACTCCTTGATGATGATGTCCTGCAGGGTGAAGTTGTATTTACCGCGTTCGACGGTGTAGGTCCCGTTGAGGCGCATGTCTTCGTTGGCCGAGTCGTAGAACATTCTCATGTTGCCAGCGCCATAGGCCGTAATGCGGTCGCCTCCGACGGGGTCCATCACGAGTGTCACCTGAGCCTGCGGATTGACGTCGACGTTGAGGTTTATGCGGTAGACGCTCGGCGGTCCGTCGGGGTTTGTGGCGGCCATGCGTGCTTTCAGATGTCGCACGATGTCGGGTTCGGCGTTGCTGCGTGCGATGGAGTCTTTTCGGGCACGGTCGCGGTCGCGGAAAGTGATGAAGTTATATTCCTGGGCGTTGAGTTCGTCGGATAGCACGAATGTGAATGTCGTGTTGGGGGCTGTCGAAATGTTGGCGCATATTTCGACGAGGCCGGGTTCGCCTGTGATCGTTGCCGATC
>JAIDJZ010000203.1 GCA_029051965.1 Paramuribaculum sp.
GGGTGACGGTCGGCCACGAAATGGTGGGTATAATTGAAAGCATTGGTTCGGAAGTGACGAAATTCGCGCCTGGCGACAGAGTGACGGTCAATGTCGAGACATTCTGTGGCGAATGTTTCTTCTGTCAGAACGGATTTGTAAACAATTGCACTGATCCCAACGGCGGATGGGCGATTGGCTGCAGAATCGACGGCGGACTTGCCGAATACGTAAGAGTCCCGCTCGCCGACAACGGGCTCAACAGAATCCCGGACAATGTCAGCGACGAGCAGGCTCTTTTCGTAGGAGACATTCTGGCTACAGGTTTCTGGGCCACAAAAATCTCCGAAATCTCACAATCGGATTCTGTCGCGATAATCGGCGCCGGTCCGACCGGACTCTGCACGCTTCTGTGCGCTATGCTCAGACATCCGGCCCGGATCATTGTCTGCGAAAAGGATTCTTCGAGGCGTGCTCTTGCCAAGAGGCTTTGTCAGGATGCTATAGTCGTCACTCCTGAAGAGCTGTTGCCGACAGTCGCCAAGACGTGTCCCCACGGGGGAGCTGACCGGGTCATAGAGGTTGCGGGATCGGACGATTCGTTCCGGCTTGCATGGCAGGCGGCGCGTCCCAACGCAATTGTCACAATCGTGGCTCTTTACGACAACGACCAGATCCTCCCGCTGCCTCACATCTATGGGAAAAACCTTACGTTCAAGACCGGAGGTGTCGACGGATGCGACTGCGACCAGACACTGCAGCTGATTTCCGAACGGCAAATCGACACCACTCCCCTGCTGACACACCGTTTCCCGCTAAGCCGGATCGAAGAGGCTTTCGAACTATTTGAATCCAAGTCCGACGGAGTTGTGAAAATAGCCATCAGACCCGACTGACGATCCGGTCCTCCGAGAACCAAAACAATCAGCCCCTCTGTCATTCACGCCCTCTTTTCAGTGCTAAGAAAGTGTTTGGATTTAAGACCAAATAGGCTCTAAACTGCCTCAGAAACTTGCATTTTAACGAGGATTAAACTAAATTTGTCATTCCAAAACACCCACAACAGTCATGGAATCGGTCAAACATCGAATCGAAGAACTCCGCAACGAGCTCAACCGACATAATCATAACTATTACGTTCTCAACAATCCGACCATCTCCGACATCGAATTTGACTCAATGATGAAGGAGCTTGAGGCTCTCGAACGTGACCATCCGGAATTTGACGACCCTCTTTCCCCGACGCGGCGAGTCGGCAGTGACCTTGCCGCCAAAGGCTTCGAGCAGGAACTTCACGAGCATCCGATGCTATCGTTGGGCAACACCTATTCCGTTGGCGAGGTCGATGATTTCGTGAGCCACTGCCGCGAAGCTCTTCCCGGCGAGGAGGTCGCCATTGTCGGCGAATTGAAATTCGACGGGACTTCGATCTCTCTTCTCTATGAAAACGGCCGATTGGTCAGAGCCGTCACTCGCGGCGACGGAGTGCGTGGCGACGTTGTGACAGACAACGTAAAGACAATCAGATCCATTCCGCTTCAGCTTCAGGGCTCAGGATGGCCTGCCCGCTTCGAGATACGCGGAGAGATTGTGCTTCCGTGGAAAGCCTTTGAGCGCCTCAATGCCGAACGCGCTTTCAACGAAGAACCCCTCTTCGCCAATCCACGCAATGCCGCCTCCGGGACTCTCAAGATGCAGAATTCCGCCGAAGTCGCACGACGGGGCCTCGATGCATGTCTCTATTATCTGATCGGCGACAATCTCCCGTTCGACAACCACTTCGACAACATGATGGCCGCCCGTAGCTGGGGTTTCAAAATCTCCGACGCGATGACTCTGCTTCATTCGACTGCAGAAGTCGACGCCTTCATATCCCACTGGGACACAGCGCGCCGCGAACTACCCGTGGCAACCGACGGTCTCGTCTTCAAAGTCAACAGCCTGCGCCAGCAGCTCAACCTCGGCTTTACGGCCAAGAGTCCGCGCTGGGCAATCGCCTATAAATTCCCTGCCGAAAGGGCTCTCACGCGCCTTCGGTTCGTTTCGTTTGAAGTGGGCCGCAGCGGAATAATCACACCGGTGGCCAACCTCGAACCGGTGCTCCTGTCGGGCACAGTCGTCAAGCGCGCCTCGCTCCACAACCAGGACATCATGGAATCACTCGACATCCACAACGACGACATGCTCTACGTCGAAAAAGGAGGAGAGATCATCCCTAAAATCACAGGCGTGGATCTCAAAAGCCGCACGCCCGATTCCCTCCCCGTCAGATTCTGCCATGAATGCCCCTCGTGCGGCACCCCGCTTCAGCGCATACCCGGCGAGGCCGCATGGATCTGCCCGAACAAATATGGCTGCACCCCACAGATCACAGGCCGCGTCGAGCACTTTGTCGGACGCCGCATGATGAACATCGATGGGATCGGTGAAGAAACCGTGGGCGACCTCTTCAATGCCGGACTCATCAAAAACGCCGCCGACCTCTACACTCTCACCCTCGACACCCTCAAGTCAATGCCTGGCTTCGGACAGCGAAGCCCC
>JAIDJZ010000204.1 GCA_029051965.1 Paramuribaculum sp.
AGATAGTAGCGCTGCACTGTCGAGAGAGCGGCTCCGCCGCCTGTACGGCCCTGCCAGAACATATTGTAGTTGTGGGCGCCCCAGACTCCGATTGAATACTGGTAGCCGGCAACGACAGGATAATTGTCGCCAGATTTAGGCTCACCGCCCTGCTGGTTCATACCTGCGTAGATGAAGAAAGGATTGCGGTTTTTACTCTTCGCATAAGCGACCGAATTCTCCATTGTCGTCGGTCTGTTCCAGTTATAGTTCAGGAACATCGAAGCGTTGCGGAAGATTTTTTCAAATCCGGAGTGAACTCCGGTATCAAAGTTTATCGATCCGTTGTCGTTAGTCCCGCCATACCATATATTTTCATAGATCGGGTTGCGATCAGCCATGTAATCGGCAAGTTTGTCATGGACCGGAGTGATATAGGTCGATGGAGCAAGACCACCCCATTCTGAGTTATAGCCGAGTCCGTCGACACCGTGATAGTAAAGAAACTTTCCGAGAGCTGCCCCGTCGACATCCTTGAAGCTACGGATTGCCTCGGTCCAGCCGTTGCCTGCGCTTGCAAAAGGCACTGAAGCAACACCGGAAACAGCAACACCATTCTTGTGGGCCACGTCGGCGAATGCACCGGGAGTCCAGCCCCAGGGTGAGGTCCAGTTTCCGTAGTGGTCCATGTAGCTCCACATCGAGAACACTTCACCGTCATAGATACCGTTGGGAAGAGCATTCGTATGATAGCTGCCGTCACCGGGGCAGTCTCCGATCGGAACCCACCAGAGATAGCGCTTGTCTGTTCCGTTGGGGTTGGACGCCGCGTCATACTGGGTAATCGTCGGATACACCTGAGAGGCAGTGTTGTAGAAACGTGCCTTTGGCTTGACACGTGAGACAAAGAAGTTCTCATCTTCCCAGGTTTCGCCCTTTACGGTCAGCTTACCTGTGCCACCGTTCCACTGCTGTACATACGAGGGAAGGTCTGTCGAAGAAGGCCACGTGACATAGCCCTCCTGCAGACGGTCTGCCTGGGCACTCAATGCAATCAATGAGAAACCCGCAAAAAATAATTTTTTCATGTGATAATGAGTAATTATGGTATGATAGGTTACTTTACTTTCTCTCAGGTGAGATTCACGATATTAACAGTGATTAAGTGACCGCAAATATAACGAATTATTTTATATTCTGCAAATCGCGTTGCAAATCGCGTTGCCCCACACCGTACATATATATATATTAACAAAGGAAACCCCCGATGACCGGAGGTTTCCTTGCTTATGGATTGAGACTGACAAGTCTCTTGTCTGATCTTACTTGCGGACCACTTTGATTGTGCGGAGTTCCTGTCCGTTGCAGGTCACGCGGACAAGGTAGATGCCGGCTGCGCCGAGTGTGACGCGGGCATTCTGGCCGGCCACGGCGTTAAGATCGGCATTGCCGACAAGCATACCGGATGTGTTGAACACTTCCACCTTGTAAGCACCGTCCTGAGCGAACTCTACGAAGAGCACGTCATCGACAGTATAGGCTGCTACATCGCTGCCGTCAGCCACAACGTCGCCGATTGCAGCTTCGCCAGTCACCTTGAATACAGGATATTCGCGCGAGTCCGAACCGTAGGAGTTGGCCAGCGTCAGTTTGACGGTGTGGTCGCCTGCCTTCGAGAACTGAACTTTTGCTGCGCCTTCCTGACCCTTGTTGGTGTCACCGGCCGATTCAAGTTCGGTGAATTCGGCCATGCGGTCGGTCGACTCCCATGTCGGAGCGGTCACAACCGGATATGCAGAACCGGAGATGAACGGACATCCGGAGATGTAGAACGGTGATTTCGGAGCTTTCACCATCTGGCCTTCGCCACCATTCTTAACCTCTTCGAGGTCGAAGTTATAGCCGTCGATAGTCTTATCCTGACCTACAGATTTGAAGACGTAAGTGTCGGGATCGGCATCATCCTCGAAGTCCCAGTAAGCGAGAAGACCTTCGGGAACATTGTTTCTGTTCACCTCATTCATCGCAACCTTGACTTCATCAGCAGTCAGAGCCTTGTTCCAGATCTGCATGTCGTCGATGATACCGTCAACAGCAGATGCCTGATAGAGCACACCTCCAAGGATCAGGTCATCGGTGCTGGCCAAAGAATAGATATGGGCAGGACAAACGTCATCATTCTTACCTGAAGATTTGAGGTCACCACTATTCCACTTAACATACTCTTTCCATTCCGACTCCTGAGCAACGCCATTCACATAGAAAATGTGACGGAATCCGCCATTAGTATATTCGCATACAAACGCGAGGTGAGTCCATGCGCCGGACGAAAGTTTAGTTTTCGGGAAAGTATACTGAAGCTCACCCGGAGAGCTCGAGTCAGTTTCATTTCCACGGAACGTGATCTTAGGAACACCATCCGCATTCACCGAGCTCCAGCACCATCCCCAGTTTGAATTAGGCCATGCGCCATTCTTGTTGGTGATGTTCATGAGAGCCCATCCATCTTCCGGGAACTGATCGAAATTAAACCATCCTGCGATAGTGAACGATTCTCCGGACTGGATCTTGAACTGGCTGTTCGATCCGCCGATATGTCCGTTGTTAAGCTTGATAGCGCGCGATGCGACACCGTCGG
>JAIDJZ010000205.1 GCA_029051965.1 Paramuribaculum sp.
TCCCCATGTGTTCGGTGAGGTCAAAGCCGACAATGCCCATCAGGTTGAGCTAAACTGGGAACAGATCAAACTTAAGGAGAAGGACGGGAACCGTTCGGTGCTTTCAGGTGTTCCATCTACATTACCGTCCCTTATAAAGGCCTACCGCATTCAGGAGAAAGCGGCTAACGTCGGATTTGACTGGGAAGAACGCGAGCAGGTCTGGGAAAAGTTTCAGGAAGAGGCGTCGGAGTTTCGGGCGGAAGCCGGAAGCGGTGATAAGGAGAAGATGAAACAGGAAATGGGAGATCTTCTTTTCAGCCTTGTCAACGTCGCACGACTCTACGGGATCCATCCGGATGAAGCTCTTGAATTGACAAACAGGAAATTCATAGCCCGTTTCGGCCACGTTGAAGCTCGTGCGAAAGCATCGGGCCGCAATCTGAAAGATATGACTCTTGCCGAGATGGACGCACTCTGGAACGAAGCCAAAGAGACGGAGTAGGATATAGTTGTTTTCCATCTAAGCAAGAATTATCAGACTATGAAGAAAATCTGCTGTTTACTCATTCTACTGGCGTCGCTGGGTTGCGGCCTGCTGCGTGCCGAAAAGGTTTCGGGTTTCACTACTTCGAAGAATGGGAACTCCGGTTTTATAACCTTTAAAGTCGAGGCAATCGACTATAGACCGGATCTGATCAGAGTCTATGGATCGTTGGTCGGCCGGCCTCATACAGCTGAGCGGATTGACAATCTTGTCCTTGTGACAGCGGATGGGAAACAATATGTGGCCACAGACATCGAAGGAGTCGATTTCAAAAGATGGTTTCAATGGGAGGATGATGGATCTATCGCTGTAGAGATTGACTTTCCTCCAATGAAAGCTCTTAAAGGCTTCACGCTCAAATCTTCAGGACCAAAAGGCGAAAGCTGTTCGAAAATATCCAAGTGCCGATAGGCTGAAAATATCAGGCACTCCGTCGCGTCTTGTGTCGCCGGATCGGCAGCATAATGCTGTCGGAGTAGGCCTGTTGTGCGTCAGTCATATCGCTTAAAACCAATCGTTAAACGTCTATTTAATAAGAAAAGTGAAGGTTTGCATCACAGAGAAACCGAGTGTTGCCCGCGACATTGCAAAAATACTTGGTGCAGATAAAAAATGCGACGGCTACTATGAAGGTAACGGTTATGCCGTCACATGGACTTTCGGGCACCTCTGTACGCTAAAGGAACCGGCCGACTACACCAATCTGTGGAAAATCTGGTCGCTCGGATCGTTGCCGATGATACCGGATCGTTTCGGAATCAAACTGAATGATGACTCGGGTATTAATCGTCAGTTCAAGAC
>JAIDJZ010000206.1 GCA_029051965.1 Paramuribaculum sp.
ACCGAGATGTACACGGGTAATTTTGTCGGCAGCGTATGTTGTTTATTATATAAGCGTTTGACATAGGCCGAGCGGGCCTGCAGACCCCATGAGCCCTTTGTGTAGATCTCGCCGGTTAGCGCGAGGTCGATATTGTCGGAGATGGCAAAGTAGTAGCCGCCGTTTCTCAGATAGAACCCGCGGTTGTAGTCGTCGCCGAACGAGGGGAAGATTATACCGCTTGAATAGCGTTCGGAGAAGGGGAAATAGCCGAATGGGACGGCAAGCGGAAGCGGAAGTCCTGCGAGTACCATATAGGCGGGTCCGGAGACGATGTCTTTCTTCGGACGTACTTTTGCTTTTGTCAGCTGCAGCCAGAAGTGGGGATCGTCGTGCTGGTCGCAGGTCGTGTAGCGTCCGTTCTGGACGTAGAAGACGTTGTCGCCTACTTTTTTCGAGACTCCGCCTGTCAGGTAGCCTTCGCCCTGTTCGGTGATCACGTCGGTGATGAATCCCTTTTCGGTCTTGAAGTTATAGCGCATTGTCTTTGACTCGTAGGATGTCCCGCGGTCGGTGAATACGGGCGAACCGACTACCTCGCCGGTGCTGTCCGGAACTCCGACGGCGTAGACGATCGAGCTGTCCATGTCGAGGTCGATGCGGGCGGCGTCGAGCGAGATCTGACCGTAGTTGACCTTGCTGTCGCCATAGAGATAGGCTGTGTTGCGGCCGATCAGCACCATCGAGTCCTGGGCCGAAATGTCGACTACGTTGTCGAGATCGCTTTTGACGCGCATGATCCGCCGGCCGGTAAGGGGCGGGATCTGGGCTGAGTCGCGACGGGCCACAAGTGGTGCGGTGTCAGACTTTTCTTTTGCAAAGATTGTGTTGCGACGTGCGTTCTGTTCCTCTTCCGCCTTTGCCATCGAGTCGGCACGCGCCTGAGATCCACGTCTGCGCTGCTGGGCTTTTTCGAGAGCTTTCTGACGGAGTGAATCGCGGGTCGAATTCTTGCTGTGGGCCGGGCGTACAAACGACGGGAGCACCGCAGGAGGGGGCGTGCGCTTTGCCGAACGCTCGTCGAGCAAGGCCGAATCGACTCCGACAGAGTCAGCCGTTGCGTCGGGCGCAAGCGAATCCGTGGAAAGCGAGGGGATGCCTGCGGACGCCCGCAATGCAGGCTCGACACCGGAAGCGCCTATTCCACAGGTAAAAAGCAGAAGAATGAATGATAATATATAAAGGTGAGAGTATCTCAAATCGAGTCAGTGAAGGTTGGACTTGAAAAAATTCCGTGCAAAGATAACACTATTTTCCATTTCGGAATAGCGTGAGTCATCTAAAAACGATATTTTAACATAATGCCGCCGCGA